>NZ_JCAQHY010000168.1:0-106715 GCF_059621045.1 Vagococcus sp. WN80Y | reverse complement strand
GATACCTAGAAAAAATTTGTATTCTTCTCTAGGTTTATTTATGTTGCATTAAAAATCACAACAAACAATTTTAAAATAGTTCAGTTTTTACTTGACCTTTTTATAGCTGGCTTTATTTTGTAGACATTAGTGTACACAGATGCAACAACAGATAATACGCTTCTAAATCGGAGACATCATTTGTAATTTTTTTTGAAATAAGCTGAACTAATTCTTTTGCTTCTTGATAATAATTATTTTGAAGTAGCTCTTTAATAATCCCTTCATCTAGAGCACCAACATCTTCTCCAGTTTTATTTCTATTAAACATAGCGGCTACATGGGTAATTAAAATTCCGCCATTTTCTTCTGTCACTTTTATTTCCAGTTCCGATTGAATAACACTAATTAGAACTAATAAATCAGCCTTATCTTCAAGCGTTATCATTTCTAATTCTTGAAGTAAATTAACTCTATCCATAATATCAGTCATATTTTTTTATCTCCCTTCCTAATGAGTCATAAATGCCAACAACCGTTACTTCCTCACTTTGAATCCCTTTAACGATAGCAACATCACTGCGCGTAACAAATATTTGGAACCTAAATGCGCCAATGACCGGTGAGCCAATTGGAACTAGTTGATTCGTAGCAAAATAATAATCAATGCTATCTAGATCTGGTGGTAATACAGAAACGGCTTCAAATTGATTTTGTTTCGTCAACACCAAGGCATTTTCGAAATGACCTCTGCGATAATACCCTCCTCCATAGAAAAAACTTTGACCTTTAAAGTGATGGGATACTTCGCTTACATAAGTGACACATGGTTTTTCTATAAAGTCTAGCATGGCATGTCCAGGCGTTGTCCCACTAAAACCATGGCCTGGTTCTCCGCTTGTCCCTCCATAAGCTGCTATTTTTTTGATACTTTCAATACATGTAGCTGATGGCATATTTAGCTCATCAATCATTATCCCATTATCATTTAGCAGTTTTTGAGCTTTCTTCAATGTCTGTAAATTATGTGTTTTCTCAAATTCATGTGAATTTTCATCAAATAATACAGCTGGAAACACGGTTAAGCCTGTAAGTTTAAGATGTGAAAGCTTTGATACTTCTTGAGAAAATGCTAGCAAATCATCTAAAGGGATTCCTGACATTTGACCACTATAAATACTGTCTCCCTGATCCACCACTTTAATAAATACATGTTGAATACGATTACTTTTTTTGGCAGAATCATTAATCATCTTAGCATTTTCAATAGAAAAGACAGTAATATTAGTTACCCCATAAGCTACTAGACTATCTACAAGATAGCGCGGTACTTGTACTAAGTGGCCTGCATGAGATATCGGAATATGATGTTCCATCATGATTTCGGCCTCTTTATAGTCCACAACAACTGCCCCTTCGTAACCTAATGCTACTAATTCTTTCGCGATATAGGGATTCCTTCCTAGTTGTTTAAGCATAAAATATAGCTTTACGTCATATTTTTTCGCTTCTTGTAACATTTTTTTAGCATTAATCAATAATGAATCAATATCAACCACATACGTATCTGGTCTAATCCTTTTAGACAGTATCAATTTGGTAGAAGCATCTATTAAAGATGGATTATGCTCTATTGTTTTTTTTAAAAACATAAAAACCTCCTAACTAATCAAATATACATTTTTTTGTATATTTAACTTAAATAGAATATATCAGATAAAAATAAAGAAGTCAATCATGATTTTATCATTTTATTGCTCATAATAAAATGAAACAAGCTATCTTTATTAATAGCAAAAATTACTTTCATTGAGTTTTAATCGTGATATAATTCTCACGAGATATTATATTTAGAGCACTGGTTCGTCTATTTAGCTCAATTTAATCTGAGGCAATTTTCGTTAACCTCTCCCCATTGCCTACTATTGATTTTCTTAACTTTCGTGTGTATGATTAGGTTGTATTACTTTCGAATAACTCTATAAAATGCACTTTGTTAAGCAAACAGTCATATCAGAAAGTAGGGATACTATGGCAGACGCCTTAAAAGATATATACACGACAGAGTTCTTCGATCATTTAACACAAGACATCCATAAATTAGTCCCTAGTTTTGCTGGAGACAGATTCGTCGAAACAGTTATAGCTGACGACTGGCTTTCCTTGAGTGTTCGTGGAAGAATGAAAAAAATAGCGACAGTCCTAGGAAACTATTTACCTGGCAGCTATTCAGATCAGCTACCTCTTTTATTAACACTCCATCAACAAAATCGTGGCTTCTCTTATCTATTTTTTCCTGATTTTATTAGTATATATGGCCTAGCATCAGAAGACTGGGAGCTTTCTCTCAGTTATTTAAAAGAAATGACCGCTTATTCGTCATCAGAATTTGCCATCAGAGACTTTATTATGTTAGACCCTGAAAAGATGCTACAACTACTACTGGAATGGAGTAATGATGACAATGAACATATTCGACGTCTAGCCTCTGAAGGGTGTCGACCTTTGTTGCCTTGGGGCGCCCACTTGGATTATTTGATTGCTCGACCAGAGCTAGGATTGAAGATTTTGACAAATTTACGTGCCGATCCTTCGCTGTACGTTCGGAAAAGTGTCGCTAATCACCTCAATGATCTTTCCAAAAATCATCCTCAGCTTGTGATTTCCACCTGTCGACAATGGATTGGCCAACATCCACTTACTGACTGGATTATAAAAAAGGGCTGTCGCACTCTTGTCAAACAAGCGGTTCCCGAAGCCTTAGCGCTTTTCGGTTATCAAGCGCCAGGTACCGAATTTGACCTTGAAGCTGTCCAGCTTGCTGTCAGCACAGATTCCGCCGCTATTGGTGAAACTTTGACAATGTCCTATGCGGTTGCGACGACCATTACAACAGAAACAGCCATTCGATTAGAATATGGAATCAATTATGTTAAAGCGAATGGGCGCACTGCCTTAAAAAAGTTTCATATAGCTGATTTGTTAACAACCAAAAGAGAGTTTCAGGGTGAGAAAACACTTAATTTCAAAAATCTAACCACGCGTATTCATTATCCTGGCAAACATATACTCACTCTATTTCTAAATGGACAACCTATTGCCGAAACCACTTTTTTCTTAATTGATGCCTAAAAAGGAGGCTGTGACTTAGGTCACAGCCTCCTTTTCTATTAAACTATCTGCTCTTTTAGCCGACTAACTTTTTCTTTATAAGTCCCGATCTTGTCATTAAACAGCGCCGCAGTTCCCACCACAAAAAGATCCGCTCCGCCATTCTCTTGAATTGCAGCAATTGTTGGCTCATAAATATTCCCATCTACTTGGATTAGTGGCGATTTTTTACACTTAGCCACTAATTGATTCAATTCCCTTAATTTAGCTAAAACCCTTTGATTAAATACCTGCCCTGCAAATCCTGGATTAACCGTCATAACGACTATCAACTCTACTTCTTCCAGATACGGACTAATCATTTCAACGGGTGTTTCAGGGCTTAAGGCTAAACCAACCCCTACCCCAGATTCCCGAATCAACTTAATGCAAGATCGGGGATTTTTAACTACTTCAATATGAAATGTCAGATAATCTGGTTGAATCGACAAAAAAAGTGGGATAACTTTTTCTGGCTGAGCCACAGCTAAGTGGATGTCTGTCGTAAAATAACCCGTTTGAATAATTGGTGCAAGATTATAGGGCGCCATCGCCATATTTTCAACAAAGTCGCCATCCATCACATCACAGTGTAACCAATCAACTCCAGCATCACGTAAATCAATTAATTCTTGCCCTAAATTTAAGGGATCAGCACACATAATTGATGCGACAATTTTTTTCATTCAGCTTCACCTCTCTTATTAACCAGACCTGTTAAGTGGGTCCTCATTTCTCTTATCATACCATAATTAACACTAATTGTAGATTAGACATGTAACCGTTTAACATTCAGTAACTACTATATTTCACGCAAAGTCTCTAATTGTTGAGAGATTGATTGACCTTTAAACATGTAGCTACCAACTGCTAGAACATCTACCTGATGCTTTTGGCATATCTTGGCCGTCTCGTCATTGATCCCCCCATCCACTTGAATTAGGTAGGTTAGTTCATGCTCTTGCCGATAAGTGACTAACTGATCTACTTTTTTCATTGTTTCAGGAATAAATTTTTGACCACCTTTTCCTGGGGTAACCGTCATTTGTAAAACTAGATCAACTAATGGTAAAACCTCTTTAATTAAATCAAGGGAGGTCTCAGGATTCAAGGCAACCCCAACTTTTACTCCTCGATCCTTAATGGCTTTAACTACTCGGTAAATATCCTGACAGGCTTCTACATGAACCGTCAATTGGTCCGCTCCTGCCTCTATCAAATAGGTTGCATGTGCTTCTGGCTCTGCAACCATCAAATGACAATCGAAAAAACACTGACTATGAGGACGTAAGCATCTAATCAAAGAATCACCAAACGTAATCCGTGGCACAAATTGACCATCCATCACATCTAAATGAATCCAATCAATCCCCGCTTGATCGAGTTGTCTCACTACATCACCTAAACAAGCAAAATCAGCATCTAGCAACGATGTTGCAATCAACATATTCTTACCTCTCTTCTATTTCTGTAATTTGATCAATTCTGACTTGATACTTGCCCCCTAAGTAACTGGAGGTTAACCACTGATCGACAATCATTAAAGCAAGACCTTCACCAACTACGCGCGCGCCTATACAGAGAATATTGCTATCATTATGCTCTCTAGTCGCCTTTGCAGAAAATACATCGCTAACTACTGCAGCTCTTATTCCATTATGCTTATTAGCAGCAATCGACATCCCTATCCCAGTTCCACAAACTAAGATCCCCAAGCTATCGGGAGTTGTTGACATCCCTTTAACAACAAGCTGAGCATACTCTGGAAAATCGACTGACTGACTTGAATCAGTGCCACAATCAATTACCCGATACCCTTTTGTAGTTAAGTCTTTAACGATAGTAGCTTTCAGCGCAAAGCCACCGTGATCGGCTGCTATAATAACCGTTTGATTCATCCTCATTATTCCCTTCTCCCATTCTAATTTGATTGATGTCGCCATTGATTGGTCATATATTTTTCTTGAATTAGCATCTCTGTGCTATGACCTGCTTGATAATTTACTATTTCTTTTACCAAAAGTCCTGGTGCTTTTTCAATCACATCGGTATCTCCAGCAATATGAGGGGTAATCAGAACATTATCAAATGCCAATAAAGGATGATCTGCTGGCATTGGTTCATGCCAAGCAACATCTAAGGCAACTCCCGCAATTCGTTTGAGTCTAACACTTTCGATTAGAGCCGCTTCATCGATTAAAGAGGCTCTAGCTGTATTAATTAAATAGGAGGTTGCTGACATCATCCCCAACAAACGCGCATCGATTAGTTTATTTGTTTGATTAGTTAATCGCAAATGTAAGCTGATAACATCGCATTCAGCCATTACCTCTTCTAAAGAAAGATAAGTTAACGGTAAATTAACGCTTTGTTTCTTCTCTTCCGTTATACTTGGATGGTAGGCATAAACCTCAGCACCTAAGCTTAGAAGTATCTTTGCTACTCGACATCCAATTGCCCCTAATCCAATAATCCCGATTTTCAACTCACTGACTGTCTGACGAAAGCCGTCATTAAAATAATCTTTAACCCAATAGCCTTTTTTTAATTGATGGCTTCCTTCTGCTATCTGCCGTGTTAACGCTAAAATTAAACCTAACGTAAATTCAGCTGTTGCTTCCGCATTTTTAACTATCCGGATAACGGGTATTCCCTTTTCTCGGCAGGCCTCTAAATCGATATTCTCAGTGCCACCTCGACATAATCCAATCAATTTTAACTGTTGACACTCTTCTAAGAGCTGGCGACTTATTGGCGCTATGTGGCAAATCAGATAATCCGTCTCCTTAAGAACTTCTTTTAGCGACTCATCTACTAAAAAAGCCTCAGGACCTTCTCTTTCAATTTCTAACATTTTCGCTTGAAAGTCATGTTTAGAAAGCGTTTCAAACCAGCTAAATAACTTAATATCCGCTGCCCTCGCCAGCCCATTTTCTATAACCGCTTGCTTCATAAGTTCACCCTTAATCAAGCCATCACCAATTATTGTAATATTAGCCATACTCGTTAATGCCTCCCTTACATGACATAAAACCGCGCAACAAGAATAAACAAAATGCCCAACCCAACATGAACAGCTGCGCTCAGCCATTTTTTACGTTGATTATTATCTGTTGCCGATACTTTAATTCTTTTCGCACTCTCAAAAAATACTTTCATAAATAAACCAGCAGCAACTAAAACAAGCATCTCTTGAACCATTTTATTTCCTCCCTCTAAGCTATCACTCACCCACTAAATAATCAGTGAGAAGGTGGGACAAACGCGTTCCAAAAGTCTGGTCACTACGTTTTACTACGCTACGCTTCGTTGTCCTAACCTTCTAAGCAACTAAAGTTACAAGTGTTAAGGTATCGAAGTTTACGTAGTGCTCGGAGCAAAACGACTTTATGTCTCAGCTTCCATCACTGACTCAAACTTTTATTTATTAAATCACAATCTTAAGATTGTCCGTAATAAGCATTTTTTCCATGTTTTCGTAAATAATGCTTATCAAGAATTTCTTGTGGTAGGAACGGGGCATTTGGATTGATCACGCGAGCCAATAGATTCATTTTACAAATTTCATCCAAAACAACATTATTAGCAACTGCTTCACCAACTGTCTTTCCCCATGTAAATGAGGCATGACCATGAAGTAAGATACCGGGAATTTCATTTGGTTGAAGTTGCTTTTCTTTAAACGTCTCTACAATCAGATTGCCTGTTTCTTCCTCATATCCTCGATCAATCTCCTCTTTTGTCAAAAAGCGCGTACAAGGAATCGTGCCATAAAAGTGATCGGCATGAGTGGTGCCCATAGCTGAAACCTCTTGTCCCGCTTGCGCCCAGATAGTTGCCCATGGCGAGTGAGTATGAACCACGCCATTAATACCTTGAAAATGACGATAGATAACGGCGTGAGTCATTGTATCTGATGACGGACGTAGTGACCCTTCAATTGTTTTCCCATTAAGATCAACAACAATTAGATCGTTTGGCGTCAACTTCTCATATGAAACGCCACTCGGTTTTATCACAAATAATTGTAACTCTGGATCAAAACCACTTGCATTTCCCCATGTATACTTTACTAGACCTTGTTTCGGTAATTCCATATTGGCTACATAAACTTCTTCTCGCAAGTCTTTTAACACTTCTATCAACCTCCTATTTTTTCTGACTGAATGTCAACGACCACCTTGTTAAAAGGTAAACTCTTATCGTACATCTCTTTCAGATAGGTCCCAACCTCAGATAACCCAATATAGTGAGAAATCATCGGTTCAAAGACGATCTCATTTTGCTCCATAAAATGTAGTGTTCCCTCCCAATCTCTTCCCGGATAAGGAGCCGTGTAAGAATTCCACGAGCCTGTAATACTCAGTTCCCCTCTTAAAATTTTCTCAGTTGATTCAGCTGATAGTGGTAAATGATCGTGTGACAGTCCAACAAAAATAATGTGACCTTTTTTTCGAACGAGATTAATCGCTTGTTCTTGAGTAATACGACTGCCAGCCGTTTCAATTACTACATTGACTCCCAAAGACACTTCTTCTGTCATCCGTTTCATCAAGTCATCATTTTTACTATTTATTGACGCGGTTGCGCCTAGTTCTTTAGCTAATGCCAATTTATCATCAAAAATGTCAACGGCAATAATCTTACTCGCACCAAAGATTTTGGCACACTGGATAGCAAACTGACCAATTGCTCCGCAACCTAATACCGCTACAGTATCTCCCACTTCAATTTTAGATAGACGAAGAGCATGAAACGCAATTGCTGCTGGCTCTACACCCGCAGCGTCCAGAAGACTCATTTCTGCGGGGATTTTAATCACATGTCTCTCTGGAACCGCGACATACTCTGCCATCCCGCCATCACAACCTGTCCCAATAATCGTATAATTATCACTTAAGCCATAAAATCCTTCTTTGGTATACAAAGACTGTTCATCAGGAATTAATGGCGCCACACAGACTCGATCGCCTATACTTGAGAGTGTCACCTCTTCACCAATTTCAACAACTGTTCCACTAAATTCATGGCCGATAATCAGGGGATAATGGCGTGCCCCGTCCTCAACCTGAGTTCTTGGTAGATCCGATCCACAAATCCCAGTATAAGCCACTTTAATTAGTACCTCGTATGGCTTGACTTTAGGTTTATCAACCTTTTCAAAACGAACATCCCTTGCACCATACAACACACTTGCAAACATTTTACTCATTAACTAACAATTCCTTCCGTTGTTTTCTCACTCAACAGTTGTTGAATTTTTTTCTGCTTGAACATCCAAATACGTCCGAATTCCTTCTTTATTACGACGCCAAATGAGATAGGCAATAACATAAACTAAAATAGTTAAGCTAATCCATAATGAACTTTGGCTTAAGAAAGCTAGAAAAATCAGGCCAAACAACGGTTTTCCTAAAATGTTAAAACTCGTAATCATCAAGGCTCCTGCAGGTAAAGTAATCCCAACAGAGGCCGCTGTTTCCGTAAAGATCGGCGCTGTCATAGTACACATGTATAAACCTAAGCTAAACCAAATCGCCCCATTAATAATAGTTTTGACAATATTTCCCTTAGAAGTCGCTATCAATCCCTGGACCATATAAGGCAAAGCTAATAAATCAACGACTGGTAGGGTTTTATTGCCAGGTAAAACCATCGCCAAACCAACCATAATTGGAATTAAAATAATGCCTGAAATCAAAGTTGCTGGTTCACCATAACCTGTGGCATCGTTAACACCAAGATACCATTCTCGTTCGTCATTCTGACCACTACTACGTGCTGATTTACTAGCAGCCTGTGAAATTGGCGCGAAAGCTTGCGCAAAAATCCCCGCAATTCGTGGAAAAATAGCCATAACAGCTGATGTGGAAATAGCAACATTGGCAATTTCTCCCCAAGCTTCTAGACTCGTTAATTGAGTAAAATTACCTAACACACCTAAAAACAGTCCCAAAAACAGCCCTAACGAAATCGGTTCTCCCAAGAATCCTAATTTCTTTTGTAGGACCTGTGGGTTCACTTTAATTTTATGTAACCCCAATTTATTCCATATTGGGTCAACTAAAATACCAAAAATAGTCGGTTCAATATTATGCATCGCAATAATCGTGCTTCGCGGATAATTATAATAAGTTGACCATCTCCGTGCCAATAAATCTGACAATAACAAGCTGTATAAATTTAGTAAAATCATAATCCCTAACCCTAGCCACAAACTGCCAGTTCCTAAATAGACCATTGATCCCCAAACCATGTAAGAATAGTTATTCCATAAATCAGAGGGTTGGAAAACATCGGTCATCTTCAAGAAAAACAAACCCGTTTGTAACGCAATTGCAATGACAATATAAATCATGCCGATATCTGTGGCATAGGCAACAATTGACGTCGCTTGCCATCCAACATCAAATACTGGTAAGTCAATCCCAGTTTGATCGATCATTTTTTGGACAACCTTTGAAATTATCGGCGTGTACGAATTTAATATTAAGGTAAACCCTGTCAATCCAACTCCCGCATATAGCGCACCCGAAAAGGCTTTTCCTGTTTTAACCTTTAACGCTTTAGCAACGAAAAACAACATAATTGGTACAAATATTGCTGCACCAAACGTATCAAAAATGCTTTTTAATACCTCTAACATTTGCTGACCTCCTTATTGTGACTGATTAATTACTCTTTCTCCAACTTTGCAATAACTGCCAATACCTCTTCATAAAACTCTTCTTCACCAAAGCCCGTCAGTAAACCAGTTGCATTTACGATTGGTACACCATAGTCTCCCTCAGGGATTGGGCTCGTGTGGATAATAAAATCAAAACGACCTCCTTGTGCTAACTGAAGAGCTTCAGTTGGTCTAGACTCTGTCGTTGTAACGCCAATTCCTTTTTCTGCCATCGTCTCCTTTAAGCTTCCTGCAACCATAGATGAGGTCACTGTACCTGATCCACAAACTGATAATACATTAAATTGTTTCATGTTAATTCCTACTTTCCATTGTTTGATTAATTAAGTTGAGAACCTCTGCTGGCTCTTTTGCTTGTTCTATTTTCTGTAAAATCTCAACATTTCTAAAAAGGTTCATCAGCTCTTTTAGCACTTCTACTTGGCCATTCGGTTCTCTAACTGCCAATAAAAAAACTAATTTAGTTGATAAAATTTCTAAAGGATCAATCATTGAACGAACACTAATAGGCTCCTTAAAAACCAAGATTGACACCGCCGATTGATTGACATGAGTCCCATCCGTATGCGGTATTGCCACGACATAATCGCCTAATTTTAACCCTGTTGGTAAGCTTTCCTCGCGAGTCATCACCGCGTCAGCAAATGTCGCCTTCACCATATTTAATTGCTGCATCTTGCTTCCAGCTGAGTGCACTGCCTCGCCTAATTCCTTATAAGGTACCTCAATAAAGATTAGCTCTTTTTTGAATAATTTCTCTAATACATTAACCGTTTTGCTCACCGTTCAAAATCCCTTCATCTCGTTGTTTTTGTTGATACCGACCCATAATCTCTGTTGCATCTTCACTCGATCTAGCGTTCACTAACTGCTCATACACCCCATCATCCTGAACAATATCTGACAGCTCCAGTAACCCCTTTAAGTGGCTCTCTTTATCAATAGGTGCCACGACTAATACCATTCTAAGCCGTTGTCCACTAGGTGAATCAATGCCTTGCTTGATAATAAGTAAGCTCATCGCAAGCTGATTGACTCCATCATGAGGGCCAAGGTGAGGAAGTGCGAGACGCTTATACAAAACTGCATATTCTAAGAGTGTCTCAATTTGCTTCTTTAATTCAGTCAAATATCCCATTGTGACAGCACCCTGATTGACAAGTGGGCTTGTCGCCAGTTCTATCGCTTCTTCCCAGTCCGCAACACTATCAACTACTTGAATCCGCCCTCCAGATAGAAGCTCGGTAAGTGTTTGAGGGAGCTCTTCCTCTAGATTCTCTTGTCCTAGCAACATATTGCCAATATCTATTCGTAGTTTAGATTCATTTTGCACAACTGCGTGCTTTTTAATCACCGCTAAAAATTGTTCAATATCACTTCTATCAACAGCAGGTTGAATGAAATACTCTAATTGCTCACGCAACTGTTGTTTTTCTTCTACTTCCATCGGACTGTTAACAAGATATAATGGTTCCTCACTTTCCAAAGGGACCGTACTAAAAATGACATCGAAAGTCTGTGGTGTTTCATAGAAATTTCTAACCGATATTGCAGAAGAAAATGAAAATTCTGGAAATAAACGTGTCAGTTCAAATTCGATAAGTTGAGACATCGTGACGCCATTCGGACACACTACCACTGCCTTAATTGTTGCATCATCTTTAAACTCGACCGTTTCACCAAGGATATGCCCACCTAATATCAAGGATAAGAAAATTAATTCCGTCTCTGGAATCATCCTTCCTAAAAAATCGACAAGTGGTTGTGTCGATTTTTTTACCATCAAAAAGATATGCTGAAAATCGCTAATGATCGTTTGCTTAAATTGATAAGTAGTTGTCAACTGATACTTAATTCGATAATAGGCTGGAATAAAATGCTCCAACAATTTTTGAAGTAACTGCTCTTTTTCATGAATAATGATGGCCGACTGACATTCAAACAACTTCACAAACGCTTTCATTGAATCTGTTAACTGTGGAACTAAACAATTTCCAATCGGTTCCCTATTTTGCGATTGTGAGGATAATAGATGCAGCGTTAAATAAATTTTTTCCGAAATCACGATTTCATCAAACTTTTGCTTAAGTAAAAACTTTGCAACCTGATATTCTCTAGTATCAGACAACTCATCTGATTGGAGATGAAAATCCACATCAATGAGTTTACCACTTTCAATTCGTCTCAAAATAAAGGCCACAATAAGTGGTAATGTCGCTAGAGTTTGATCTGTAAAATTCAATCCTATTACTTTTTCCGAGCCAATTAAATTGTGCCTAATTTTTTCAACCTCTGCTTGACTTATTTCTAGATGTGACTTAATTAAGGCCAATCCTTTGAGATTTGAGCTTAATTGCTGAATCAATTCCATGACCACTAGCCGTTTATCCCATTCCGCGCCTTGAATGACATACCCCTTATGCCGAATATACTCCAGTGACAAACTATAGCGCTTAAGTAGTTCCTTTGTTTCAATCAAGTCTTTTAAAATCGTATTTTTTGACACAAGTAAGCCTTCAGTCAAAACTGGTAGCGTCACCATTTCCTTTCTAGATAATATCAACAAGATAATAATGACCATGCGTTCTTTAGTGGATAAAACATACTCTATACTCAAATCTAGCTGATTATCCATAACTTGTAAGACTCGTTTGTCAACCTCATACTCTTTATTTTTCTTTTTTAAGAGTACTTGGTTATTTTCTGCTAGCCAATTATTTATTTTGGTAATACTATAATCGAGTTGCCTTTTGGAAATTTCAAACTTTTTTAATAACACTTTCTCTGTGATTCTAGGACTTAAAACAATTTCGTATAGTATACTGATACTCCGTTTATCCAAGGTTATTTCCTCCTTCTACCTCCATTATATGTGAGCTTGTTAGATTGTAAATAATCGTTTTTGTGTAACTTTTTTCTAATTTACTAACAAAAATCAGACTATCCCTTTATCATTTCACAAATGGGCAGCTATTTTGCCATGACTTAATAGGGTCGCTCATAAACGAAAGACTTCATTTCATATCATTCGCTGATAATTACATTATTGCCAAATTAACTAATCCTTCAAATAAAATAACAACTAATATAACTTATTCAAAAACTTTTGCACGCAAAAAAGCAACGAAAAGAGACGCTTCTCGCTGCTTAACTGTTCAAATTCAATCCTCTAATCTACTTTCAATAAATCATACTGTGACTGATATAGATGATGATATAGGCCGCGTTCGGCCATTAACTCATCGTGAGTTCCGGCCTCTACCACTTGCCCACGATCAATATAGAAAATTCGGTCACTATTCTTAATCGTTGACAGACGGTGAGCAATAATAAAGGAAGTTCGTCCCTTTAATAGCTCCTGTAAACCAACTTGTAGCAGTTCTTCCGTTTTTGTGTCGATACTTGATGTGGCCTCATCTAAAATTAAAATTTTAGGATCTGCCAACAAGGCTCTTGCAAATGAAATCAACTGACGCTGACCAGCAGAAAGAGTACTGCCTCGTTCTTCTACCACCGTGTGATATCCGTCCTTCAACTCGCTAATAAAATCATGGGCACGAACAATCTTAGAAGCGGCTATCACTTCTTCTTCCGTTGCCTCTAGCTTTCCATACCGAATATTCTCAATGATTGTTCCTGAAAAAACAAAGGTATCCTGTAACATTACCCCCATCTGAGACCGTAAAGATTCAAGAGTCACATCACGAACATCGATCCCATCGACTTTAACACTGCCTTCATTGACATCATAAAAACGACTCAACAAATTGATAACCGTCGTTTTACCTGCGCCAGTAGGCCCCACTAAAGCGATGCTCTCCCCTTGCTTAACGTTAAAGCTAAGACCATCCAAAATATTTCGGCCTTCCTCATAACGGAAAACAACCTTATCAAACTCTACTTGACCTTTAATCGGTGGCATCAAAATCGCCTCAGGCTTATCTTTAATATCTGGTTCCACATCCATTGTTTCAAAGATTCGCTCCAGATAGGCCGTTGCCGTAATGAGTGAGTTATAAAAATTACCAATATTAATCACTGGATTCCAAAAATTATTAATGTAGCCGATAAAAGCAATCAACGTCCCTGTCGTCACATCCACGCCTATCCCTCTAATGCCCACAAAATAGATCAAACAAGTGGTAATCACAGAAATATTCTGCACCCCTGGCCACAATAAAAATTGAACCTTCACTGCCTTCATATATGAGGTACGATAATCGTTGCTAATATCAATAAATGTCTGATAGCTCTCTTCTTCTCGCGCAAAGGACTGAGTCACCTTTATCCCAGATATACTTTCGTGAATATAAGCATTCATATTAGACTGTTTATTACTCAACTCTTGATAGGCCTTGCGCTGCGCCTTTTTGATAAGCATTACCAGAATAAACAAGATGGGTAATAGCAACAAACTGTACAAGGTTAAGTTAAAATCAATCATCATCATCACAACAAGTGTAATAACCACACTAAAAATATCTGAAATTAGGTTAATCAAACCGTTACTTAATAAATCGCTTAGTGTGTTAATATAATTAACCACTCGGATTAAAATTTTGCCATGAGGTCGATTATCAAAATATGAAAAGGGCAACTTTTGTAAATGCTCAAAGATAGCTGAACGCATATCCTTTAAGACATCTTGCCCTACTTCTGTAATCGAATGAATCCGATAACGCATGCTGTATCCAATCACAACAAGGGACAGCAAGAAAATCACGCCAAGAACGGCTAATAATTTGTAATCTCCGTTAGGAATGACCTCATCAATCGCGACCTTAGTAAAATATGGCCCTAGCATCCCCGCCAAATTGGCAATAATAATCACGATTAGGGTCTTAACTAACGGCTTTTTATAGGGCAAAATATACGCGCCCATCCGTTTATAATAGGTCCAATTAAATTCCTGAGACAGTTCTTCATCCTGATCAAAGGTATTTCTAGCCATTAGATTTCCTCCTTTGGTAACTCATTTAGACATAGACCAACTATGTGTCTATCCCTCTTCACCTAATTGTTTTTGATAAATTGAATAATACTCGCCATGCTTAGCCACTAATTCCTGATGAGTTCCCTGCTCAACTACAACGCCCTTTTCCAAAACAAGAATTAAATCAGCTTCTCTCACAGACGAAATACGATGAGCTATAATAAAGGTTGTTTTCTCATGGGTAATCTTGCCTAATTCATTTTGAATTTTTGACTCCGTCTCCATATCCACAGCCGATGTTGTGTCATCTAAAATCAAGATTGATGGGTCTTTAGCTAATGCTCTCGCTAATGAAATCCGCTGCTTTTGGCCTCCTGACAAACCAACACCACGTTCTCCGACGATCGTATCGTATCCTTGTGGCATTCCTTCAATAAAAGCATTGGCATCCGCAATTTCAGCTACCTGTCGAATATATCCCTGATCCACATAGGGACTACCAAAGGCAATATTATCTTCAATTGTATTAGAAAATAAGAAAACATCCTGCATCACCATAGCGATGTGTTCACGAAGATTGCGTATTGGCCACTGTCGTGCATCTATGCCATCGATTAAAACCTGCCCACTTGTTGGATCATAAAAACGAGAAATCAAATTCACTAATGTGGTCTTACCCGATCCGGTTTCGCCAAGAATCCCGACTGTTTGCCCCGGTTCCGCCTTAAATGTCACCTGTGACAAAACCAAGCTCTCAGGATCATCTGAAAAATGAAAGCTAACATCTTTAAATTCGACATACCCCTTCATCACCTGCTCGTCTTCGCCACGTTTTCCGGCAATACTTGAGCGGGTATTTAACATTTCACGGATTTTAATACATGACGCAGAAAATCGTTGTGTGTCATTAATTAACCAACCACTCATCCGCATCGGCATATTTAACATCCACAAAAAGCCATTAAAGGCAACCAAATCACCAATTGTCATCCGTCCCTGAATCACAAAAAGACCACCCAATACTAATGCAACCAGTCCTAAGCTTCCTGCAAAACCATCTAACCAAGGTAAGTATTTCATCGAAACTTTTGCTGAATCCATGTTTTGCTTTTTATAATCTTCGTTCCGTTGGTTAAACTTTTCAATTTCAAATGGTTCTCTAGAAAAAGCCTTAACCACTCGATTACCACTAATATTTTCCTCTACCATCGAATTCAAACGAGAGAAGCTTTCACGTATTTCAAAGAAAACTGGGTGAGCTTCCTTCGCCATTCTCTGAGTCAAAATAAAAATCAGTGGGGTCACTGCCACCAAACATAACATTAACTCCCAATTAATCATGCCCATCACGATTACCGCTGAAACAAACCAAAATATGCACTCGATAATGTTATAAATTACCCAACAAACAAAGTGACGGATTGCCTCCGTATCCCCTGTCATTCTAGCCATAATATCGCCAACTCGTGTATGGTTAAAGAAATCAAAATCTAATTCTGTTAACTTGTTAAACAACTTTTCTCGTATGCCAAAAATAGTATTTTGGCCAATTCGCTCGAACGTTATTTGGTATAAATAACGTAAAATTGTTCTGACAACTGTCACGCCAATCATGATCAATAGGATTGGTACAAGCTTATCTGTCATTCCTTTATTTAGGACATCGTCAACAATCACACCACTTAATAACGGGTTAATGATAATTAATAATGAACTGGCAATTAATAAAATAATACCCCAAATAACCTTGTTAAAATCTTGCTTGATATACATCCAAATCCATTGAAAATTATTCATTTAGGAACCTCCTTTTATATCAGTAAAGATGGTCACGACAAGTGTTGCTCTTAACTTTCCTAACTGAACATCTTTCTGTTTACTTGTACTAGCGTAAGCCATTCCAAATTAGAATAGAATGTAGTATTTTGTTTATAATGATGGAGAATATTTACTTTTATCTTCCCCCACATTCACTTAAAGATTTCTCCTTTTCTTACAACCAAAAAAGGTAAGGAGAAAGACTGGTATTACGCCTTTTTCTCCTTACCTTTTTACTATCAATACGTCTTGTGCAACTAGCCGATTTTTTTCGTCACATTCCTCTTTTTAGTGATTTATAACATTACAGACCCACCATTAATTTGATTAAATAAAGGACTAAAAGATGAACCGGGTAAAAGGCATAATAGCCCCACTTTACCAAAGCAGTGGAATAACCACGTTGACCATTATATTGACGTAACACAGGAATCGTCAATAGCAGCCCTAAAACAGTCGAGCCGTTGACCAATGAGCCAGCCATTGCAGGATTAACTAACTTAGCGATTACCATCATCCCAAAGATTGGAAATGCCACGTAGCAAGGCGGCAGAATGATCTTCCATCTAGGGTCCGACAATCGGTAATAGCCAAAGATGATCAAAATCCCAAATAAATTCCAATCTGAGGTCACAGTGGCCAACATAAAGCCAATCACAATTAAGATGTGCGCTACCACACTTTTCGTTTTTTCATAGCAAATCATCATTAATAAACCCATTAATAGTGTGAATAAGACATTATTAAAGAGATCAATAAAGCTAAACTTCCAATTATTATAAAATGCTAGATGAAAAGGAATGACAGATAATACCGAAAACAAAGCCAAGCGTGAGGCGTATTTCTTTCTATCCCTCGTATAACGAAACCCCTCAACTAATAAATAGGCCATAATTGGAAACGTTAGCTTTCCTATCGTTTCTGTGAACCAAAAAATTAATGGATAGCTCTCGCCTAGGTTAAATACACTTCCAATATGATTCAGTAGCATTGCACCAATAGCAATTAATTTTAACTGAAAACCGTCTAATTTTTTCTCCATTTTATCACCTCCAAAATTAAGTTTAACCCTAACTTCCCTTTTTTCCAATCAGACTTCCGACCGATTAACCCTACTTTATTAGTCTAAATGGGGGCTAACTCATGCCTTTTGGCTCAATCAGTTATCAGCTGTTTTGCTTCAAACACTGACATAACTGAGATTGTCTCAACTTTAACAGTTGGAAAAAAGGGATGAACTAGCAAAAAAGCATGAGTTAGCTACTTTTACAAAAAGTGATAGTTATGAGAAAATAGGAGTCTCCAATAGACTAACAATAACTTGAGTAACACCATGTCCTTTCATAAAAAAACTAAGTAATATTTAGCTATCGCAGCAAGTTATTTCAACTCATTAAATAACATTTCATCCAAAAACCAATCAAAAAAACGGAACTCAGTTGACAGTGCTTCTAACCGTAACAACTAGCAGAATTCAAAGTCAAATAAGCCTTTAATTTCATAATCAGTTAATCGCTCTTGTCAACTGAAACCAGACATCAGCTCAATTAAGCACTTAAATTAAATAACGATATTTAAAATATAATTCACTTAAATCTAAGCTTGTGTTTCTCCTTCCTCAATTCTTCAACAAATCTCCTAACAGCTCAAAACCATTTCTACTTAAAGTTCAGTTGTAATCACTGCTTGTCTGATTATTTACCAATGATTTTTTTATTATCTAGCCCACTTTTATACCAACAACTGCATAAAACCAAGCAATCAACCTATACTTTTTTAGTCAAAATGTTGTACAATAACTAAGAGTGAATAAAGTGTGTTAGGAGCAAAAATAAATGCTACAAATAGATAGTAAAACCTTTAATCCAGAGATATTATACGTCTTTGATTGTTGGGGAAAAGAACCAGAAATTGGTAAAAGGCACGCCCATGTTTTCGCTGAAATCTCCGTCATTCTAGAAGGCGAAGCTCAATATACAATAGAAGATCATACCTTTACCGCCCACGCAGGTACAGTCATGTTATTTAATCCAGGTATTTACCATCAAGATACTCAACTTGAAAACAGTCAAAGTCATCAGCTTCATATTGGGATCAAAAATGTGGTCCTTGAAGGCTACAAACGTGATTACTTTCCTTTTACTTCATCTATCATCCATCTAGGAGATCGACATCCTGAATTTATTAACCGATGCTGGCGTTTGATAGAGGAAAAAAGCAGGCGTGGTATTGGATATGATTTAATGATTAAAACCCTTGTTATGGAAATTATTGTTCTAATTTTACGAAGTGAAAGCAGTAAGCACATTGAAGCCTCTTCTTTAAACGTCAAGGAGACAGATAAAGAAAAGCAAGCCATAGTTAATAACATCATCTACTATTTAGAAAACCATCATAGCGAAGAAATTAGTCTTGATACCTTATCAGACACTATGTACATCAGCTCCACCTATATTTCTAAAGTTTTTAAAGAGGAAACTGGGGATTCTCCCATTAACTACTTAATAAAATTGCGCTTAAACCGTGCTAAGCAGCTACTTGAAACACAAAATATCACCGTCAAGGAAGCCGCTGAAACAGTCGGTTATCAAGATGCCTATCATTTTAGTAAGCTCTTTAAAAAGCACTACGGGAAATCTCCCTCAGAATTGATAAAAAAAGAGAGTCACTAAAAATAGCTCAATCACGTGTTTCATCACATGATTGAGCTATTTTCTTATAACGCCCGCAAATAAAAGGTATCCATCATACCATGTTCAGATCCTGGTAAAGGTTCTGCCAACAAATTGAAGCCATACTTCACATAAAGTTGATTGGCAACAACTAACTTACCTGTTGTTTCCAAATAGATTTGTTGGTAATATTTTTTTGCATCTCTTAGGATTGTGTCCAGTAATAATTTTGACAATCCCTGTCCTTGAGCGGAAGTAGCGACATATAATTTTTGTAATTCGCAGATTGCGGCATCACCACTAAATGGACCATATCCCCCACATGCAACAAGCTCACCCTCAAAATTTTCTACTATCCAATACTCACTAGCCGGCAGTGACGCATAATACTCAGTCAAGTGTCCTAGCTGAGGATCAAAATAAGCCGTTCCGGGGATCGCTAAATCAAAGCCTTCTAGTGACTCTTGAATCAACTTTTTTACTGAGTGATTATCCTTTGTCTCTATTTTTCTTAATCTCATCCACTCTCCTCCTGTCTCCCTCTTTCTATTAATCTTAGAACAACTGAATCTAGTTGTACAGGTTTAATTGACCGTCATTCTTTAAATAAATAACAAAAAATGGTAACCGCTCAACACTTACGGTTACCATTTTTTCATGTAATCTATTCGACTGAATCCTCTTTATCAATCATCGGATTTTTAATTTCTTTTTCTTCTACTAATCGTTTTTTTATTATTTCATGGGTATGGTTGCCTTCTTCAAGAGCGCGTTTCACCCGTGAAATAATAGCTGTACTGGCTTGTGTCTCAGCCTCTATTTCTTGATAGGTTTTATTTTCCAATAAATATTGAGCAACTTTAAAGCGTTGTATCAAGGTTTTCAATTCTTTCAGTGTCATCAAATCATCGAAATACGCGTAGCATTCATCAAGGTTTTCTAATTCTAATATCGCACGGAAAAAGTCATCGGTGTGTTCATCTCTAATACGTTCAATTCTCACGTTCTTCACTCCTCGTTTTCTTTGTTAGGTTTGTCAGTCTCGGACAACCGTCAGTATTTGCTGATAGCAAACATCCGTTATAGATAATCAACCTCTACAATCGAACATATAATAACATAACACTGAAGAAAAGTCCATTATTTTCATGTAACTTTCTAAACTTTTTTCAGCTCTGCTTTTTGAGTGGGTTTTACATAAGGTAAACGGTAGTTAGCTGCCACGCCAAGTAGGATTGTTATTAATGGAACGACATAACAAAATATTGAGAAAGGCCAATAATGACTAGTTGGAATCCCTAATGTTCCCGTAATAAAAACACCACTAACACTCCAAGGAACAAGTGGATTGACTGTTGAGCCTGCATCAGATAACGTACGAGATAAATATGTCCGCGGCACAGCTAACTGATCAAATGATTTTCCGTACGCTTTTCCTGGCAAAATAATGGATAGATACTGTTCGCCAATTAATAAATTGACCGCTAGACTACTGATTGCTGTCAGGAGCACCAGCTTTCCTGGTCGATTCATCCACCCTTGAATCGTTCCTAATAAGGTCTCAATTAATTCTAAACGAACTAAGAGTCCGCCAAGAGCAAGGGCCAAAAGAATTAGGGAAACTGACCACATCATACTTTGAATCCCACCTCGGGAAAGTAATTCATCTACCTGTTGATTACCTGTTGTTGCGATGTACCCATCTTGTAACCATTTGCCAATTGTCACGAGTCTAGTAGTTGGATAATAAATAAAACGAATCCCTAAGGAAAGAACAATACTCGCTAACAATGTTGGAATCGCTGGGATCTTCTTCCAAGCGCAAACAAACAGCAAGACGATTGGTAACAGCGCAACTGGAGTAATCGCAAAATTTCCTTTTAAACATGAAATAATATCGACCATTTCATGAGTCGCTGTTGCAGAGGATTCTCCTCTACCTAATAACAAGAAAAATATAACGGAAACGAAAGCTGCTGGAAGAACGGTTTTTAACATCTGCTTTAAATGAGCAAATAACTCAACCTCCGCAATTGCTGCTGCAAGGTTAGCCGTATCTGATAAGGGAGATAGAGAATTTCCTAAAAATGCTCCTGAAACAATGGCTCCCGCTATCCAAGCTGGCTCAAATCCAAGTAATTGACCCATTCCATAAAAAGCAATGCCAACAGTTGAAATCGTGGTAAAAGAACTCCCTACTGCTGCGCCAACCAGACCACAGATCAAAAAAATCATCGGTAAAAAGTAGGTGGGAGAAAGAAATGAAAAGCCGTAAACCATTAGCGTTGGGATTGTACCAGAGGCTATCCACGTGCTAATAAGTGCGCCAATAAAAATGAAAATAAGAATGGGGATAAGACCAGGGGATATCCCTGAAATAAAGGCCTGATGAATGTCATCCCATGATACTCCTTTAAAAACAGCAAAGGCTATCAAAAGAATTAACGCGAAGAGTAATGCGATGTGTGCCGCTAAATGAAATACAATGATACTAATTCCTATAATAGTTAACAATACAATTAAAATGGATAAGGCTTGCTTAACTGAAACCTTTTTTTCCATGACAATTCCTCCTCAATGTGTTGAATAGGTGAAAACAATAAAAACATTAAGTGTATGGCAAATACCATACACTTAACGTTAATCAACGGATATTTCTATCTGTTACTCAGCGTAAATAGCTTCTAATTTATCTTGAATAGCACTAGTCATTTTATCTGCGTAAACTGCGAATGTGTCTTTATCATACGCATATGGTGACATCGCAGAGGCACGTAAGATCGTTACCTTCTCTTCTTTATCCCATTCTTCACGTGAGAATCCTAACCCTTTAACAAATGGATATGGGCTATGACCATAATCTGGAACTGCAAAGTCCGTATGAGAGGTAATAAACTCATTGTGATAAGTTCCGCCTTTACCATAAGACGCATATTGATAAAATTCTTCGTTCAATTCATTCATCTTAGCTAAGTCGGTATTGCCTTTTTCATTAAAGACATAGTCAACCATGTTGAAGTCAGGGCGAGTTAATGCATGTGCGACAATTGTTTTATCGCCGACTTTAAATTCTTTGCCATCGATAAAATCGTAAAAGTGGAAGGCACCCTCAATACTTGCACCCATTAATTTACCAAAACCAGTCACATTTAATGGTAAAACTTTATGAGCAGTCCAAACTGCAGCGGCAGTTGCTCCTGCTTTTGATCCTTCTAAAATATAAGCGCCCAACAAGGCTGGAATGTCAGCACCTTTTTTAAAGACATAAGTAGCAAAGTAAGAAATCACATCACGCATCCGTACATCTTGAATAACTACCCCACCAGCGGAATAAGGAATGTAGCCCATTTTATGTGGGTCAATCGTAACAGATTCACATTCAGAAATAGCTTTAAATGACGCATGAATCTCAGGAGTTAGCCAGTTGTTTTCGCCTTGGAAAATATGGTTAGCTGCATAGACTTCATTAATTTTGTCAAACTCAATAAACTCATCTTGTTCATCCAAAAAGATTGAACGAGCGTATCCGCCATAAGCAGCATCCACATGAATATAGAAGTAAATGCCTTCTTTCATTAATTTTTCTCTCAATGCAACAATTTGATCCACACGGTCAATCTGACCTTCTTCAGTTGAGCCGACAACAGCAACTACCCCCAAGGTTGGAATTCCTTGGCTGGCTAAATCACGGATAGTCTGTTCAAGATGATCGATATCCATCCGGTATTCATGATTAACATCACAAGCAATAACTTGATCAAGCCCAATCCCAATAATATCCGCAGCTTTCAACCATGAATAATGTTTTGTTTGTGGCACAATCCATTTACCTAATTTTTTAAGTTCTTTACCACCACGAGCTGAATGTTCTTTAATTTCATCCATATGATCTTGGTATTGATCTAATAAATCAAGAATGTTGGCTGTAGACATATTAAGTAATTCCCATTCGCTTTTTCCTTCAACAGCTTCTGGAACCACTTCTCTAAGAGCTAGAGGCAATGATTTGAAATTACGTGCATACCAAAGGCCTTCCAAATTAGCAATAGACCCATCTGCCGCTAAATGTCCCCAACCATTTTTATAGCTCATTAAAGTGGCTAATTCTAGCCCAACTTCTTCTTCCATTTTAGATGTAGCAGGTGATGATTCGTATGCCACATTGTTCCCATTCCAAAGCATAGCTGTTGTATAAGCAATAATTGCAGGCATTAATGTTTCAGAGTTCATATGACCCCAGAAACGACCAGCTGAGTGCCAAGGTAATGAATCTGTCCGTAATTTTGAGCTTAAAACGTTAAATACTTGATTCATATTATCAACTGTTGCTTGATAGCTTTCTGAACGACGATCTTGTGGTGTAATGACTGGTAAATCTTGTGGCATATAATTTTGACGCCAGCCAACGTGCTCATCGACCATTCTATTTAAAATGTCTTTAAATACTTCGACGTTTTCACCTTTGTCACCTAAAAATAAAGCTTTTAAATTTGTGTCTTTTGGATCTATAATTTGATTACTCATGATGATCTCTTCTTTCTTTGTTAATTAATCTTCCATTTTTTTCCAACTTGGTTTCTTGAATCGATTGATTAATAGTGCAATCCCCACCATAATAACGGTAGCTGCTACTTGATAAATAACGTAACCTACATGTTGATTTTCACTCACTGAGGTTGGTGGAATCAAGCTGACTAAAATTGTTATAATCACACTGACCATAGCAATGATTGAAACAAACCACATCATGCCATTGCCTTTAGCTCCCAAACGGAATGGGCGAACTTCTTCTGGCATTGTATAGCGCAAACGAATCGCAGATATTGAAATGAGCAGGTAAACGATACAATACAAAATAGTTGTAGTAATCGTAATAACTAGAAATGCTTCACTAACATCTGGAATTACAACGTACAAGAATGATACTAGGGAAATAACAACGGCTTGAACTAAGACAATGTTAATAGGAATGTCTCGTTTATTCCGTTTTTGGAAGAACTTAGGCAAGTTCCCTTCATCTGCTACTTTAATCATTGATTTACTTGGTCCTAATACCCAAGCACTTAGCTGAACTAAAACACCGATTAAAATCATTAATGAAATGATGTTGTTAAAGATAGAGGGAATCCCTAAATCTTCTGTCATAATGACAAATGGTTGAGTTATATTCGCCAAGTTCATTTGTCCCATAGGCACTGCATTAGCAACACTCAAACCAGCAATTAAATTGAAAACAACTAGAACTAAAACTGAAACAATAACAGCTATTGGATAATTACGTTTTGGATTATCAATGTTGTTAGCATGAACGGATGAAATTTCAACACCCGCAAAGATAAATATAATCCCTGTTAAAGTTGGTAAACTACCTATATGACTAAAATCAGGTAACAATTTACTAGCTGAAAAATCGGCTAGATAACCCGTAGTGGTAATGCCATTTTTTGCAAAATAACAAACCCCTAAAATGACAAGAGCTAAAAATGGAATGTAAACTCCAATGATGGCTCCCCAGTCGCCGGCAATTTTTACCATATCAAACTTTAAATTTAGTAAAGTAATTACCCAGTAAGAAACTAGAATTGATACAAAGATAAACACACTATTATTTCCTAAATCAGGTTTATTAATCACGTATCCTAATAGGACACCAACCGTTGACGCAACCATGACCATCCCGAAAAACATTTGTACCCAGAGTAACCATGAGGTAACAAATCCCCATTTCTCTCCTAGGGCATTACGAACCCAAACTTGAGGGCCCCCTTCTTGCGGCCATGTTGTTGATAATTCTGCTGACATTAAGGCAATCGGCAAAGCAAACATACACGCTGCTATTAACATGTAAACAATTTGTGTCCACCCTGTTGATGCAAGTGTTGGGACGCTTCTGACGGTGCCGAAAAAGGCCATCGTGATTCCAATTAAACCAAACAAAGAAAGCTTTTTGCTTTTCTCCATTTTAAATTCCTCCTCTGATCAATAACGCTATTTCTAAAAATTAACGGCATCGATAAAATGAATAAATATCCATTTTCACTAAAATAAAATACATATCCTTCATTTGATTTTCAGCTCTTCAGGCCTGAAGTTTTTTGTTAATAGAAAATCGGTGAAGTCAAATGAACAACCGTAGTATAATCCCGTAACAAAGCTTTGTCAAAAGGATTACTTGTTGTTTTATTAGAAAATAATGAGCATTCAAAAGGCGTGATGCAACTCTTTTCCGTTGCAACGCTTTAACGCGTTAAAGTATTAATATGCTTATTACATGTATATTAAATAGTTTCATTTTTTTATTGTTCGTTATTTTTATCCTTGCAATAAAAGATGAAATCCAGCCAGCTTGTGATTTTTTTCTCGTTCTTATTAAAAACATCTGATTATCCATGAAAAAATTTTCGGCCTTTCTTATGGGTGAAAGCAATCGCTTTTTAGTGCTATCAATTTCCCTTTATTAATTTACTAATAATGGCTTTATTTTTTTCTCATGAAATTTTTACAATTTCTTTTCATTTTTTGAGTCAACTAACTGCTAATTGGCACCTTTTGCCACAGTTGCCCTTCCCTCGTCTAGGGTATTTTAGCTATTCTTCAAAAACAGAAGTAGCTGAAAAGAGTTGACAAACAAAAAAGACTGTCATATACTAGCTTTAAATTACAAACGTTGATTGAGCGAAGTAACAGATTGTCCCTGTTTTTTAGAGAACTAGTGGTTGGTGAAAACTAGTACAAACAACTTCTGTGAATTACACTCATGAGTTACTTGCTTAACCGCAAGCGTCCCATCTTCGTTACAGATGATAGAGTGGCATATGGTATATATGCAATTTGGGTGGTAACACGGATAATTTCGTCCCGACAATTTGACTACAGTCAGATTGTCGGGACTTTTTTATATAAACTAAAAGGAGTGTTGAAGATGAATATTATCGATGAACTAACATGGCGTGACGCAATTAACCAACAAACAGACGCAGAAGGGCTTCGTGACTACGTTGAGCATAATAGCATTTCGTTATACTGCGGTGTCGATCCAACTGGCGATAGTATGCATATCGGTCACTTGATTCCCTTTATGATGATGAAACGATTCCAAGCCTTTGGACACCATCCCCATATTTTAATTGGAGGGGCAACTGGTACAATCGGCGATCCAAGTGGTCGGACATCTGAGCGCCAATTACAAACGATGGAGCAAGTTCAAGCCAATGTGGATGCCTTAACGGCTCAAATGAAGAAATTATTTGATTTTGAAGCAAACGACGACTTAACGATGGTTAACAATTACAGTTGGACAAAAGATCTAACTTTATTAGATTTTTTGAGAGATTACGGCAAAAATTTCAATATCAATACTATGTTAGCCAAAGACATTGTATCAAGTCGCTTAGAAACGGGCATTTCATTTACTGAATTTACTTACCAAATTTTACAGTCAATGGACTACTTACACCTTTTCCGCCAACATAACGTTCGCTTACAAATCGGTGGTGCCGATCAATGGGGAAATATCACGGCTGGTCTAGATTTAATTAGAAAAAAGGAAGGCCCAGAAGCTAAGGCCTTTGGTTTAACAATTCCGTTAATGCTGAAAGCAGACGGAACCAAATTTGGGAAAACAGCTGGTGGTGCTGTTTGGTTAGACCCAGAAAAGACCTCTCCATTTGAGTTCTACCAATTCTGGTTAAACCAAGATGATCGAGATGTCGTTAAATACTTAAAATTCTTTACCTTCTTAACACAAGAAGAGATTGAGGCTTTAGCAGAAAAAGTAGCTACTGAGCCTCACAAACGTGAAGCACAAAAAACATTGGCCAGCGAAATGACTAAGTTTGTTCATGGACAAACTGCATTAGATGAAGCATTAAAAATCACTGCTGCCCTTTTCTCAGGTGACATTGCTAGTTTAAATGCTGCTGAAATCGAAGCTGGTTTCCAAAATATGCCAACTGTTGATTGGACTGAAGAAACTCAACCAATCGTTGATTTCCTTGTTGATCTTGGCATTGAGCCTTCAAAACGCCAAGCTAGAGAAGATTTAACAAATGGCGCTATTTCCTTGAATGGTGAAAAAGTAACAGGTACAGACTTAGCTATTACTCGTCAAACTTCTTTTGAAGGTAAGTTTATCATCATCCGAAAAGGAAAGAAAAACTACACATTAGTTCGCTTGGTTTAAAAAAATAGAACTCGAACAAAAAAACAAGTAGCCCCTCTTCGAAAGTGTATTTCAAAGAGGGGCTACTTGTTTTTTATTTGTCTCTATTTTCCTTTAACGCGCTTGAAATATAGATAAACTACTAGTAATTGTAGTAATAACAATACACCTACGGCAACTGCAGTATACTGTAATACCGTTTTTTGCCAAGTTAATAGTGACATACTAGTTGATTCATCTTCATACGCATTACTATTAACAACAGTGTATAACGCATTGTGAGTAGCCTGACGCATCGCAGTAACGGCCGTTGCACTTGTTGTATCGACTAAACCAGCGCCAGCTTCACCTGTTGTTGATAACATTAAATCATTCCCTGAGCGGATAGCAAGATCGGCATTCATTGAACCGTATCCACCAAAGTAATCAGTCAATACCATGCCATCAAAGCCCCATTCAGAGCGTAACACATTTTTCAACAAGTTTGATGACCCACCAGCCCATTCTGTTCCAATATGATTGAAAGCAGACATAACAGCTGTTGCTTTCCCATTTTTCACTGCCATTTCAAATGGTTTTAAGTAAATCTCACGAATTGCTTGCTCATTTGACCATGTTAACAAGCGATCATTACGGTTTGTTTCCTGATCGTTCAAAGCAAAATGTTTCAGATAAACGTAAACTCCTTTTGTACCAGCACCAAGTGTTTCGTTTTCAGCCATTGCCCCTGATAATGTTCCATCCTCAGAATAGTACTCAAAATTACGTCCTGCAAACGCACTTCTATGAATATTCATCGCTGGAGCATACCAACCAGAAATGCCTACTTCAGAAGCTTCTTGACCAATTGCTTCACCACGTTTTTTAGCTAGCTCTTTGTTCCATGTTGCAGCAATCATTGTTGCCGTCGGGAAAGCAGTTGCTTTAGTTGGTACGAAGAAGCTGCTCAACCCAGCAGGTCCATCAAAATCATAGGTCTGTAATTTACCAACAGATTTTACGCCGACAGTCTGATAACCGCCATAGGAAATTAAATTACTCATTTCTTTAACCGTCAGTTGATCTAATAACTTGTTCCATTTTTCGTCATCATAGTCGACCCCTCTTAACTCATTCAGCGTCAACCCGTTCTTAGCACCTGTTGTAGGCATTTTATCGTCCTCATTGACAGGTGGCTCATAAGTATCAAGATTAACAACTTTATCTTTATACTCATCTGCTAATGTCGCATCTTTACGACCTGCTGTTACTTTTTTATAGTTAGCAAAATCATCCGCTCGACTTAAATACTCGAGCCCGCCTTCAGCTAATTCTGTAAATTGATTTGTTGCCACTACTTCATCAGACGCACGCTTATTGTTCTCTCCATAAATAATTGTTTGAGGAATTGACACTTTTTCAGAGGCCAATACAGTATGAGAATCTGCCATAAGCTGGATAGCATATTCACCTTTTTCAAGGACATAAGCTTGATTAGTTTTAGAATCATAGGCTGCCATCTCTTCTTGATTAAAGGAAATATCAATGACTTCACTCTCAGATGGGTTCAACGTTTTAGTTTTAGCAAAGCTCAATAAATTTACAGCAGCTTTTTCAATCCCGCCATTTTCATACGGAGGAGTGTAATAAACTTCCACAACTTCTTTTCCTGCTACTTTTCCTGTATTCGTAACCGTTACTTTAAAGGAAACATTTCCTTCCGAATCAGTTGATATCTTGCCCATTTTTTGTTCAAAGCTCGTGTAACTCATGCCATAACCAAATGGATATTGTACAACCTCTTGGTATTCCTTCTCTTTGCCAAGATAGGCTGTCTCATAATATTTGTACCCAACATAGATTCCTTCATTATAATCAACGTAATGAATACCATCCGTATTCTCATAAGTGAAATCTCCAAAAGTATTCCAAGTTGGAGTCGCTTTCAAATCATATACATAGGTATCGACTGTTTTTCCTGAAGGATTAACTTCACCACTAATAATTTGTCCCAAAGCTTCAAATCCATCTGCACCTGGGCCCGCCATCCAAATAGCACTCTTAATTGATTCATACTCTTCAAGCCAACCAAGCTCCATTGGATTTGCTGCATTTACCACAACGATAACGTCATCAAAATTCTTAGTGACTAATTCAACCATTTCCTTTTCTGATTTTGATAATTCTAGAAAATGATCGCCTTTTTCAAAGTCGCCTTTATTTCCTTCATAAGTTACTTCACTTAGATCAAGCGGTAAATCAGCACCTTCTCCACCAACACGACCAATAACAACTAAAGCAGTTTCAGAGAAATCCTTTGCACCCGCTACTAATTGATCACTATAATCAGATACAGCTGGCTCTGGTAATGTCCAGTCCTGTGCCCACATCCCTACTTCTGGTCGATCATCGCGATACTTTTTATAGAATTTAGATAAGTCATTATTCAACTCAAAGCCAGCATTTTCTAAGCTATCTAAAATATCTGTACTATTACTGATATCAACATTTCCAGATCCTGTCCCACCATAAACTGGATTAGTTGAAGCCCAGCCAAAAACATTTAGCTTCGTTTTTGTTGGATTTATCGGTAAAAAGCTCTTTTCATTCTTAAGTAAAACCGTTCCTTCTTTTGCTATTTCTTTCGTTAAATCTGTATTTGCTGCCAATGTTTCACTCGAAATCGTGTCTAGATCAGCATATTGTAAGTTAAAAAGATTAGCCATAGGGCCAAAAAGAACAACATTTACTGTTAAAACAACGGCTAATAACAAGGCTAGTACTGATTCCCATTTTAGCCAAAACTTGAATGTTCTTGATTTTTTTCTAAATACAATTAACGCGACAATAAATACAACAAACAAGATAATAACAGGAACAAAGTAAGGAAGAACTTTAAAAATCGTCGCATAAACATCGTCCATGTTTAACACACCATCTTGACTTAAATAATAAAGAAATCCTGCTCCTCCTCCAATGATAGCCAAAATGATTAATACCGGAATAATAATCTTACTGTACTTTTTCTTCATTTCACTTCTTCTCTCCTCTATTTATTAATAAACTAAACACTCAATCATGTTTAGATGTTACCTAAAAGTTGTATCCTTTTGAAATGTATCCGCTCTTTTATCAATTAAACTTTCTAGCTTAATGGAATTAATCATTAAGCTAGAAATAGATCACACTCGTTAGTTAGTCTTTCTTCATAATTTTAAATTTCATCATTGGGTAGTTTATTACTACCTGAATTACGATGTTCACCATATTAGCAATCGTCGGAGCAAAGCCTTTCACATAAGGTGAGATTAGACTAATCACATATGGTGGCAACCAAACAGAAATAATACCAGCGACTGCTACCGTTAAAATATACAGTGGTAACACTTTTCTAATTTCAACTGTCGCGCTAAAAACAAATTTTCTTTGAACATAGAAATTAACAATTTGTGCCATTACATATGCTAATAAGAAACTTAAAAATCCTCCTAAGCCACCATCAGCTGCTTTATAGGTAAAGATAAACCAATGAAAATCAGCTCCAGCAAACCCTTTAAACAAAAAGCCAGTCCCTATCCATAAAAATACGAAATTAGTGATCGTTGCCACGTTACTCATCAAATTAAACATGATAAACTCATAAATATCTGGGTGCCTTTTCTTAAACTCCGTAATCTTTTTAAAAATGCCTGTTTGCTCTTTTTCTGCCACGTACCTTACTCCCTTATTTTCTTCTAATAAGACTTATTTTTTTATTTGACGCCTCTTCTTATTTGCTTTTAGTACATGTGAGACACCTGCAAAAAAGTGACCATTGACCATTGTTACGATACCATCAACCATTGCCATATCAATTAAGCCATTTGTCATCTTTGCAATCGCTCGAAATGGCATATTATAGTTAAATAACAGATTCAAATTAGGCTTGCCTTTGCGCTCGCTACGCTTAATTAATTTATCTAATACTTTAAACACACCACGTGCTAAATAACTTTTAGCATACTGCATTTGTAGCAAAGGATCGTTTACACCTAATTCTTGCCCCTTAACATAATTCTCCACTGGAACCTCATGTCCAAGTAATGCTGCAAATTCACTATCAGAAATTGAATGAACATCTGCTACTCGGTACTTCTCAAGCTCTGCCGATTGCTCTGGCAACACTGTTGTCGTACCCTCTTGGCTAATAACACCCTCTAAACGGATATCGTCAACACTAGCCCCCACCAAAACCTGATAGTCACCAGCTTCAATTTCCCACTTTTTAGTCTTGCTATTATAATATCTGAATGTTTTATCATCAAACAATATCTCAACTTGCTGCGTTTCACCAGGTTTCAAATAACATTTCTTAAAACCTTTTAATTCTTTAGCTGGTCGGTAAATTCCCTCACCTAATTTAGTCACGTATAGTTGACTAATTTCGGCTCCAGCAACCTGTCCACTATTTTTGAGCTCAAAGCTTACACTCTGATCTGTTAGTTGGAGTTCACTATAACTAAACTCTGTGTAGCTTAAACCATGTCCAAAGTTATATTTTACTGGAATATGGGCTGTTTCATAATACCGATACCCTACATACAATCCCTCTTTATATAACGCATTTTTTCCTATTGCAGGATAATTTCCTGCTGAAGGGACATCCTCATAGGAAATTGGATAGGTTTCACTTAATTTACCGCCTGGAGAATAATCCCCTTGAATAATCTCTAGCATCGCTCCCGCTCCAGCTTGGCCACCTAAATAGCCATGTAAAACGGCTGAAACCTGCGTATCCCAAGACATATCAACAACTGAACCAGCTGAGACAACCGCTACTATTGATGAATTAACCTTTGAAACTGCCTCAATTAAATCTAGTTGGTTAGCCGGCATTGACAGCGTCCGTCTATCAAGTCCCTCACTTTCACTGATTTCATCAAGCCCTACATAAATTAGTACCACATCAGCCTGCTTAGCCAATGCCACCGCTTCCTCAATTAATTGTTGATCGGGCTTATTCACTCGATGATAACCTTGAGCATAGCCGATACAATTTAGATTGGCATCCTTGATTAAATCGACAGTCGTATCCAATTTAGTTGGATTAACGACTGAAGAGCCTGCGCCTTGATAACGAGGCGAACTCGCAAAATCACCAATTAGAGCAACCGTTTTAGTTTTATTAAGTGGTAAAAGATTGTCCTGATTTTTAAGTAATACGACACTCTCTCGGGCAGCCTTTTTAGCTACTTCGTGATGACTCTCATCCGTATAATCCTCATTCTTTTTCCCATGCTGACTTACAGATAATACGACAGATAACAGTTCATCTACACGTTCATCTAAAACACTTTCTAATAATCGCCCCTCATTAACTGCGTCAATGATTTCTTTTCGTCCATTCAATTTTGTTGAAGGCATTTCCAAATGACTACCATTTTTAACTCCTAGGACATGATCGTTGCTACCGCCCCAATCAGATACAACAAAACCATCAAAGCCCCATTCATCTACTAGTAAATCCCTTAATAATTCTTTACTCTCATTTGCATATACACCATTAATTTGGTTATAGGCCGACATAATTGATTTAGGTTGACTTTCCTTAACAGCGATTTCAAAGCCGGTGGTATAAATTTCTCGATAAGTTCGCTCATCAATCACGGAATTAGAAGCCATTCGTCTCGTTTCTTGACTATTAACAGCCAAATGCTTAGGACAAGCTGCAACACCTTGACTTTGGATGCCACGAATATAACTAGCGGCCATTTTCCCAGATTGGTAAGGATCTTCACTAAAATATTCAAAATTTCGACCACATAATGGATTGCGTTTAATATTTAACCCCGGTCCTAATAAGACATGCACATCATTAAAAGAAACTTCTGCACCAATTGCCGCCCCAACTTGCTCGCCTAAAGACTCATCCCAGCTATTAGCAATTGTCGCCGCCGTCGGAAAACAGGTTGCTGGTACGCTTTCGTTTAGTCCTAAATGATCTGAGGCTCCAAGCTGTTTTCTTAATCCATGAGGGCCATCTGCTAGAAAAAGTGACGGAATTCCTAATGATTCAATATCAACTGTCTCCCAAATATTTTTTCCTGACATTAGCTCAGCCTTTTGCGCTAAACTTAATTTTTCGATTAACTGTTTATTTTTCATGAGACTTCCTTTCGTATGAAATTAAATTAACGATGAACCTTTGAAGACATTTCTCACAAGTTACTCGCTTTCATTAATAGACTAACATTTTGGTAATCGGTTGCATATCTGTTATGCATAACTTGACACGATTTATTCACAGACTGTCACTTTAACGAAAATCTGATTAAACATTCTCAGATTCACTTGAATTTGTCTGGCTACTATAGGTAAAATATAGAAGATGAGTGAAAAAGAAAGGAAGAACAACATGCGAATTGCGATAGTTGAAGACAATCAAGACAATCAACAAACATTACGCCAGCATATTCTAACCTATGCCAAAGAAAATAACTTAGTTGTTTCAATTGATTGCTACAAGGATGGCATTGAAATTATCGACAAATTTAAAAGTAATTATGATTTAATTTATCTGGATGTAGAGATGGAAATTCTGGATGGAATGACTACAGCAGGAAGAATTCGTGAGTATGACCAGGAAGTCTTGATTGTTTTTGTCACTAATTTTGTTCAATGGGCAATCGACGGGTACTCGGTTAATGCTACTGACTTTTTATTAAAGCCCCTCACTTATTTCAATTTTTGTGAGCATTTCAAAAAAATACAAAAACAATTAATCAATCGTGAAGAAGCATCGTTAACAGTAAAAAGTGGTAGCGGCTTCCGCAAAATTGATTTGAATGATTTACTTTATATTGAAAGTGACGGCCATTATTTAGAATTCGTTCTCACTGACTCAACCTTCTCGATCTTAGAATCGATGAAAAATATAGAAGAAAAACTCATTCCCTATGATTTTTTTCGCTGTAACAATGGATACATTGTAAATCTGAAACATGTTAAGAATGTTGATAAAAACATTGTAACAGTCGGCAATCATGAGCTACAAATTAGCCGTCCACGTCGAAAGGATTTCATGACTGCCTTAACTAATTATATTGGAGCCAATTTAAAATGACGGTAGAATTGTTTCCAAATATCCCCAGAGTCTATACAGCTATTGCAGAATCTTTAGCTTGTCTCATTTTTATTTTACCACTGACAAAAAAAGCCAACTGGCCTTTTATTTTCATTTTGATGAGTATTGGACAATATGTCTTACAAATAGTTGCAGGTTACTGGTCCCTAGCCTTTTGGATTCCAGGAATGATCCTAAACGTCGCATGGATGTTTCTCTCAATCCTCTTAACCTCTCAACTTGACTTTAAGCAGGCATGTTACCTAGTTACCAAAGCGTTTATTCTAGCTGAATTCATTGCCTCGTTCGCTTGGCAATTGTATTGTCACATTATTTGGAACCGTACAAAAACCGACCACTTTACGACCTTATTTGTTTTAACTGTCTATATTATATTACTGCTATTCTTTTATTTTTTGGAAAATCGAGTTGGGAATAAACAACTTTTAAAGGATATTCAAAACAAAGATGTTATCATTGGTGGCCTAACTGCCGTAATTATTTTTTCAATCAGTAATATCGGCTTTATGTTAAGCAACTCCTCACTTCTTTTAGGAGATTCTATTACCATTTTCCTCACTCGAACATTAATCAATCTCTCTGGAATTTGTATTCTGTATATGCAGGAAAAACAACGATCAGAAAATCACTTAAAGCAAGAACTTACCGCAATCAACAATATGTTTCAAGGTCAATACGAGCAATATGTTGCCTATAAGGAAAGTAACGCTATCATCAATCGGAAATTTCATGACCTAAAACATCAAATCGAAATTATTCGAGCAGAGCAAAATACTGAAAAACGAGAAGAATATCTCGCTAGTATGAGTGAAGCAATTACAACCTTCAGTGCAAACATTGAGACAGGTAATGGCATTTTAAATACGATTTTGACAAGAAAAAATCAATTCTGTATTGAACATGATATTACATTTACTTGTATCGTTCACGGCGAATTAATTAATTTTCTTAACACACTCGATATTTGTAGTCTTTTTGGCAACGCCCTTGATAATGCGATAGAATCTGTTTTAAAAATCAGAAACAGCGAACAGCGCTTGATTAATTTGAGAGTCTTTAAACGGGATAATTTTATCTTAGTCTCATTAGAAAACTATTGCACAGAAGAGGTAAAATTCGAAGAAGGGCTTCCTCTAACAACAAAAGCAGACAAGCACTACCACGGCTATGGTATTAAAAGTATCTCATACATCACAGAAAAATATAATGGAAGCATGACACTTGGCTTGGAAGAAAACTGGTTCAAGTTGAATATCTTATTTCCAAAATAAAATAAAAACTAGAAAACAACCTCCCACTCAAGGCATTTTCTAGTTTTTTATTAATCAAATTCGGCAGTCACATAACTTAAGGCCAACTGAATTACCTGATGCATGTCATAGTAACGATAATTCCCCAAGCGTCCACCAAAATGCACCTGAGTTACTGATTTAGCTAGCTGAGCGTACTCCCGATACAACTGGTTATTTCGTTGATTATTAATCGGATAGTAAGCATCCTTTGATGGGTCCCACTCACACGGAAACTCTTTTGTAATCACAGTATCTGGCTGCTTTCCAGATTCAAAATGCTTATGCTCAATAACACGAGTATAAGGCGTTTCCGCATCCGTATAATTCACCACAGCGTTTCCTTGATAGTTTATCACACCTTTTAGCACTGTCGTCTCAAAGGTTAATGAGCGATAGTCAAGGATGCCTAATTGATAATCAAAAAATTCATCAATCATGCCTGTATAAATAATTTTAGGAAATTTATCCAAATAGTCCGCTTTATTCGCAAAAAAATCTATTCCTGTTTCGACATCAATCAATGGAGAATCTAGCATTTTTTCAACAATCTGAGTATAGCCCCCAATTGGAATCCCTTGGTAAATATCATTGAAGTAATTATTATCATACGTAAATCTGACTGGAAGACGTTTTATAATAAATGCTGGTAATTCCTTAGCGGGCATTCCCCATTGCTTTTCCGTATAGCCTTTAATCAACTTCTGATAAATGTCCAGCCCAACTAAGGAAATTGCCTGTTCTTCAAGATTACGTGGCTTATCGATTCCTGCTGCCTTCCGTTGAGCCGCAATAATTGCTTGAGCTTCCGCTGGCTTACTAATCCCCCATAGTCGGTTAAACGTATTCATATTAAAAGGTAAATTATAAATCTCACCCTTAAAATTAGCGATAGGAGCGTTAATAAAAGGCATAAATGTCGCAAATTGATTAACGTATTGCCACAGCCTCTCATTACTAGTATGAAAAATATGAGCCCCATACTCATGAACCTGAATGCCAGCCATTTCTTTTGTAAAAATATTACCGGCTAAATGAGATCGTTTTTCAATTACCTTAACACGTTGGTGTCGCTTAGCCGCCTCATATGCAAAAGTTGCGCCGTATAGACCAGCTCCTACAACTAAATAATCATACTGACCTGATCCTGATACCACCAAAAATTCCTCCTAAGATAAATTAGTTAAAGCCATATACTTTTTGAGCTAGATTATAAATCCCTAAAGCAGTCTTTTTACCTGCCTTACCTGGTAAGTGAAGGCCACGTCCGAAAATCCCATGACGTAATTTACGATACAACTCCTGGTCAACCTCCGATATATACAACCAAAGTGCTTCTTTCTTAGCCAAATCTTCCTCTGTTCCCGATTTAAGTAATAATATCGAAGAAACCGTCGTAATAATCTCTAAAAATTGGCGCATATACGTATCTAAATTTTTATTTTCAACATTCACCGCTAGATAGTTTTCGATCAGGCGTCGATTAACAAATAACTGTTGATCAATTCGTTGAATCATCACAGATTCATTAACAGATTGGTCCTCACGTCCGATATAATAATGGTAAAGCGCCACATCTAAGTAATACATCTTACGAACATAAGGCAATGGCTCCGAAACAAACAAATTATCCACATAAAAAGTGTGTTCAGGTAATTGTAACTTAATTTCCTTTAAGAATGCTGTTCGGTAAATAATTGAATGCATCAATAAATATTTACCGATTGGGAATTTTATATCATCCCAACTTAATTCCCTATTTTTGGCTAGATATCGCGAATAATCAATGACTTTTTTATTCTTTGCACCAACCTTTTCATAGATATAATTTGATATGAGCATATCGATTTCACTGTTCTCTGGCAGGTCCTTGATAAAAGCTAAGATAGTAGCATACGCCTCAGCTCCAACCCAATCGTCACTATCAACCACTTTTAAATAGCGACCCGTTGCACGTTCAAGCCCTGCATTAATTCCTGATCCATGGCCACCATTTTCCTTGTGAATTACTTGAATCTGATCTGGAAAATTAGCACAATATGCATCACTTATTTCAGCAGTCCGATCTGTCGAACCATCATTCACAATAATTATTTCTATATTTGAGTCTGCCACAATCAAAGAATCTAAACAACGTGACAAATACTCTTCTGAATTATAACTAGGTATTATAATTGATAAATCTTTCATTTTCTACTCCTCTTTCATTATCCCGCAGATGATTTTAGGATAATTTACACCAATTTACTTGTAAAAAACTTTTGTCTAATTATTTAAGCATACCATTAAATCCTTCACTTGCAAATACTCTCTGCACAAGTTGCCCCTTTTCTGGCATAATTTGTTGTGTTTACAAATCAAAAAAACAGAGCCCCAAGGACTCTGCTTTAACTTGATTATTCTGCAGCGTTTGCGTCTGCCAAACCATATTTTTTGTTGAAACGATCCACACGGCCGTCTGCTTGTGTAAATTTTTGACGTCCAGTATAGAATGGATGTGAATCAGAACTAATTTCAACACGGATTAATGGGTATGTATTACCATCTTCCCATTCAACAGTTTCTTGTGTTTTCTTAGTAGAACCTGACAAGAACTTGAATCCTGTAGTTGAATCCATAAATACAACTGGCTGGTAATCTGGATGGATATTTTCTTTCATGGGTATGTCTCTCCTTTGCCCTGAGTCATTTGCTGAGTCAGAGTTGATTTTAAATTTTACAACATTTCCATATTATCACAGTTCTTGCTCTGTGACAATCACCTTTTAGGTCTTTGTTGGTTATTTTTACCAAATAAAACATCTTTAAATGCTTCAAAAAGTTGTTTATTATTATCTGTTCGTCTCAAAAAGTTCAGTAACTGCTCCGTATACTCAAGTGAATCACCTTTCATATTACGACGCAACTTCCAAATATCATCTAAACGCGACGCTTCCATTAAGAGATCTTCTTTACGTGTACCAGATTTCTTAACATCGATTGCAGGGAAAATACGACGTTCTGATAAGTCACGAGAAAGATGGAGCTCCATATTTCCTGTTCCTTTAAATTCTTCGTAAATCACATCGTCCATTCGACTACCAGTATCAACTAACGCCGTAGCCAAGATCGTTAGGCTACCACCTTCTTCAATATTGCGAGCCGCACCAAAAAATCGCTTTGGCTTATAGAAAGCCGCCGGATCAATCCCCCCACTTAGTGTGCGACCACTTGGCGGAATAACTAGGTTATAAGCACGAGCCAAACGTGTAATGCTATCCATAAGTATCACGACATCTCTCTTATCTTCAACCAGACGCATCGCTCGTTCTAAAACAAGTTCAGAGACACGAGTATGATTTTGAGGTTGAAGATCAAAGGTTGACGACACAACATCAGCTTTTACACTACGTTCAATATCGGTCACTTCCTCAGGCCGTTCATCAATTAACAGAACAATCAATTCTACCTCTGGATGATTTTCAGTAATGCCATTTGCTATCTCTTTCAGAACAGTCGTCTTACCAGCTTTTGGAGGCGCAACAATTAAGCCACGTTGCCCAAAACCAACTGGAGAAAAAATGTCAATCATTCGAGTACTTAATCGGCCTTTAGTTGTTTCGAGAGTTAATTGACGATCAGGATAAAGAGCTGTCATTGCAGGAAAATGAGGTCGCTCCTTAGCTTCTTCTGGATTCTTCCCATTAACAGTCTCTACATGCATCAGCCCGTAATAGCGTTCTGATTCCTTCGGCGGACGAGCTTTACCACCAACCTTATCACCATTTCGAAGCCCAAAGCGTCTAATCTGTGATGAAGAAATGTAAATATCTTCTTGGCTTGGAGAATAATTAATTGGGCGTAAGAAACCATAGCCTTCCGATGAAATGATGTCTAAAACACCTTCCATCATAAAAAAGCCTTGTTTCTCCGCTTGAGCTCTAATAACGGCCAGCGACAATTCTTTTTTGTTCATCTGACTGTAATATGGAATTTTAAAGTTTTTTGCATAGCTGTAAATTTCTTTAAGAGTGCTGTTTTCCAGCTCACCCATGGTTAAATAATCTTTCATCAAATTACTGCCTCACTTCCTAAATAAAAAAAGTTACATGTATTTATCGAACCACCGACACTTCTGTATTTGATCAGATTTTCCACCATCTAAGCAAGTACCACCCACTGACTAATCTTCTTCAATCATGTAAATATCAGCTCCCAAAGCTGTTAACTTTTCAATAATCGAATCATAGCCACGTAAAATATAATCAACATTAGTAATTTTAGTCTGACCTTCTGCCATTAAACCTGCCGTTACTAAGCAAGCCCCTGCACGTAAATCACTGGCAGCCACTTCGGCTCCTTGTAACTTGTTTGGTCCATTTAAAATAATCATGTTTCCTTCAAGCCTAGCCTCTGCGCCCATTCGTGCTAATTCTGGTATATGGTTGACCCTTTTTTGATAAATACTATCAATTACCATACTTTCACCATCTGCCATCAACAACAACGGAGTTAAAGGTTGTTGTAAGTCTGTCGCAAAGCCGGGATACGGATAAGTTTTTACGTCAACAGCTTTTAACTCTTTGGCTGGATGAACATAAACAGAATCCTCACCAATTTCTAAGCCGACTCCCATCTCTTCTAACTTAGAAATAAAACTTTCAATGTGCTCATGAATGACGTTCTTCACTAACACCCCTTTACCAACTGCTGCAGCTAATGAAATATAGGTTCCTGCTTCAATTCGATCTGGGATGATTGAGTGACGACAGCCATGTAATTCTTTGACGCCATCAATTCTAATTTCATCTGTACCTGCACCACGAATCTTTGCTCCCATATTATTTAAAAGTGTCGCTACATCAATAATTTCAGGTTCTCTAGCAGCATTTTCAATCACTGTTCGGCCCTCAGCCTTTACAGCTGCCAACATAACGTTAATTGTCGCTCCAATTGACACCATATCCATAAAGATACGTGTGCCTTTTAAGCCAGCCTCTCCTGCATGAAGATACGTTGCGCCATGTTCGGTTTTAACATCTGCACCTAAAGCTTCAAATCCCTTCACATGTAAATCAATCGGGCGTGGCCCTAAGAAACAGCCACCAGGCAATCCAACGACTCCTTCACCAAATTTACCCAACAATGCTCCCATAAAATAATAAGAAGCGCGCAAACTATTAATCTTTCCACTTGGCATTGGCACAGAAACCATTTCAGTTGGATCAATAACCATCTGATTATCTGCAAATGTTACCTTTACACCCATGATTTCTAATATTTCCTTCAGCGAATGGACATCATTGATATCGGGAACACCTTCCAAAGTGACTGGAGAATCGGCAAGAATTGCTGCGGGGATTAAAGCGACTGCACTGTTTTTAGCACCATTAATAGTAACCTCTCCCATTAAAGGACGGCCACCGTTAATCACAAATTTTTTCATTGTTACTTTCACTCATTCCTTAAAAAAGCTGCCTTAAAAGCAGCTTGTACTATTTACTGTCTATATGTTTGATTCAAATTAATCCTTATCATTTTACCACAGTTTCCATGAATAAAAAAGCTCTCCTTGAACTTATTACTATTTCTTCAACTCAACTGAATGATCTAGTATAAAAAAACAGGTTATTCTCAAAAAAATTCTCAGCTATATTTTATTAATCACCGATTAGATATAATATAGGAGACGTAACGCTTTACTTCGTTTATCTGAGTGGCAACACTCAAAAATCTAAAACTAAGGAGTGACCTTAATCATGAATAGTGGATTTAAAAAAGGGTTTTTATGGGGTGGCGCAACAGCCGCCAATCAGTTGGAAGGTGCTTACAATTTAGATGGAAAAGGTCTAACTATTTCAGATATTTCACCTGGTGGTAAACAACGGATGAAACTTCTGGCTTCAGGAAATTTCCCATTGGAAATAGATGAGACTAAGTACACATATCCGAATCACGATGGCATTGATTTTTATCACCATTATAAAGAAGATATTGCAATGTTTGCAGAAATGGGATTCAAAACTTTTAGAATGTCAATCTCTTGGGCTCGTATTTTCCCTAATGGTGACGATGCTGAACCAAATGAAGCTGGCCTAGCTTATTACGAAGCTGTGATTGACGAATTACTAAAACATAACATCGAGCCAACTATTACTATGTCTCACTATGAAACACCTCTTCATTTAGTTAAAGAATACGGCGGTTGGAAAAACCGCAAATTAATTGGTTTTTTTGAAAAATATGCTCGCACAATCCTAGAACGTTTCCACACAAAAGTTACCTATTGGATGACCTTCAACGAAATCAATACAGGCGTCTTTGGCTCCTTCTTTTCAACCGCTATGCGAGATGGATCGCCACAAGACAATTTTCAAGGATTACATAATCAGTTTGTCGCCAGCTCGTTGGCTACTAAAATTGCTCATGATTTGAATCCAGAATTAAAAATTGGCTGTATGAGTATTTACGCAACCATGTACGCTTACGACTCTGATCCTAAAAACGTTATGGCTATGGAAGAAAAAAGTCGCATGTTTAACTATTTTTGTAATGATGTTCAAGTTCGTGGTGCATACCCAAGTTATGCGTTACAATACTTTAAACAACACAACATTAAACTGGACATTGCTGACGGTGAGCTTGACCTAATCAAAGCTCATACCGTTGACTATCTATCCTTTAGTTATTACATGTCTGTAACAGTCTCAATTAAACCTGAACAACAGGGCGACAAGAGTCAAGGAAACTTCTTTGGTGGAGTTAAAAATCCATTCTTGCAAGCAAGTGAATGGGGTTGGGAAATAGACCCTGTTGGGCTACGTATAGCTCTATGCAATCTTTACTCTCGCTATGGTGTGCCTCTATACATCTCAGAAAATGGCTTAGGAGCCATTGACACACCTGATGCCGATTTTAGCATTAATGATGATTATCGGATCGATTACTTACGTCAACATATTATTGAAATGGAAAAAGCCATCACAATTGATGGCGTTGATCTCTTTGCCTATACTCCATGGGGATGTATTGACCTAGTCAGTGCTTCAACGGGAGAAATGTCCAAACGATATGGTTTCATTTATGTTGATTTAGATGACAAAGGAAATGGCACCATGAATCGCTACAAGAAAAAATCCTTTGACTGGTACAAACAAATTATTGCTACAAACGGTGAAAATTTAACTGATAACTAGGTTGACGTAGACCAAAAGAGCCGAGTGACCATTTCGTCACTCGACTCTTTTTAATTTTTTAGTTATCGGGTACTAACGCGTCTGTGATAGCGCTAATTACCTTTTCTTCATCTTTAACTTGCCAATAATTTTTACCTAGATCCGTTGTTTCTAAGGTCAATTCAACTGTTTCAGGTTTACTAGCCGTCGTCATTTTTTCAATAGCTTCACAAACAATCAAACTCATAGTTTGCGAATCTTCGTTAAACTCATTCACAATTTTTTCGGCTTTCTCTAAATCGGCTTTCGATGTCAATTTACTCAGATCCTCTTCTGATTCAACTTGTTCAATTCCCGCATCCGTCACTAGCTCTATCACCTTCTCTATTGACAAACGTTGTAAATCAGCTTTAAAATGATCCCCGTCAACGCCATAAATCCGTAATTCTATAACTGCTTGTTCCGAGTCTTCCTTGATAACCTTTGCTTGATAGCTCGATTTCTCTTGCAATGTTTTAATAATCAATTCTATCGCTTTTTTTGACTCTTTCTTTTCCAACCCTATGTCAGATAATTCTTGAGCTAACTGTTCTGTCAGAGCCGCTTCATTACTCTTAATCACTTCTTTTCCAAAACTTTTTTTATACTGGTCAAAATCTTTCAAGTAAAATTCAGTATTAACAAAAGCCTCAGCAGATAGTTTAGCGTCCTCTTTTTTGGTATCACAAGCAACCAATACTATAAAAAAGACTAGTAATAGCCCCATATAAGGTAATTTTTTTTTCACTTTTTCCACTCCTAAATCTAACACATTAAAAATTTCCTCTTTACAGGTTACCATATGGACCAAACAAAATAAAGTAACGATCTGTTTTACTCACTATCACCCTGAATGATACCCATAACCTCAACCATATTCAAAGCCTGCTCAATTGGTAAAATTATTTTTTGCGACTCACTCCCATGAATCGAGCTATAATCCAGCTGACTACTAAACGTATCAATCATTAGTTTTTTTATTTTTCGACTTCTTTTAGCCAATTCATTTTCTCTCATCATTCGCTCTTTAGCAGAACGTTTAACAGTTAGCGTTTTTGTCCGTACTCGACGACCATCGCTTGTGCGTAAAATCTCTCGATTCCCATCGATTGTTTGCAGAATAAGTCTTAATTCTTCTGTCGAACAATTTTCTTTAACCACTACCTCAATATCTTTTTTCCTTCTGCGACGTCGCTTTCGCTGAATTGACTCATTTTCATTATTGGCTAACTTCAATTCAAGCATAGGAGCCAAATCTCCTCCCACGAATAAGTTCTTTTTCCGTTGTTTTTGCATTTTGACAAACTCTCCTCTGTCATTTATCTAATTGCTATCTCAGCGTTTTAAACGAACGTTAAACATACATAATTCTATTATAGCATTTTTTTTAATCAAAAAGCACTACAGTCAATACAAAAAAGAGGAGGAGACACAATACGTCTCATCCTCTACTTGTTTCGTTGTCCTAAACTTCTAAGCAACTTTACCCAACACTTAGAGAAAAACAACTTTCTATCCCAGCTTCTACTTTTTCACTTCATTAACTTGAAACCAAACATGAATCCCATTCGGATCTTCAATTTCAAGGATTTGTTTTCCTTTATTGTAAAAGAAATCCAAATTAAGGGCTAATAGGTGTTGTTGTAAGGCAATTATTTCGGCTTCAGATGCTACTTTAAATGCCATATAATCTAACCCCAAATTATCATCATGTTGATCTTTAGTAGCTACCCGATTTAGTATGTTAATCGCAACATGGTGATGATAATCTCCGGCAGCTAAGTAACGCAGACTTGGGAATTCAGCGCTTGTTAAACTAAAGCCTAAGACCTCTGTGTAAAAACGTTGACTCTCATCCAGATTAGCTACATTCAAATGAATATGTCCTAAACGCGTTTCTGTTGGTAATTTATTAAAATTCTCAGTTGTTTCAGCCAATAAGCTTTGGCTATCCAATCGATTTAATAACCCATCCATCGTACCTTCAGTGTGGTAATTCCATTCTGATTTGGGCTTGTCCCAAGATAGTTTAATACCATTAAACTCGGGGTCCTTCAAATAAATCACTTCGCTATGTCCCAGATCATTTAAGCCTGAAATTGGGTACTCTAACGCTAATAAATGCTTATAAAGAGCACTTAGATCACTTCTTTTAGGTAATAAAAAACCAATATGAAATAAGCCATTATGACTTGTTTCACTTGGCTGCCACTCATCCCGTTCAATTAAACAAATTAAGCTTCTTTTCAATTCCTTAATCCCTAAAAAGGTCATGCCATTTTCCTCACGCATAACATCCAGCCCTAGGACAGTTTTAAAAAAAGAGACTTCCTTCTCCATATCTTTAACTTTCAGCGCTACTAATGCTAATTTTGTATTTTCATTAAGTTGATAACTCATCCTTCACTTCTCCCTTACTCGAACTCCGTGTTCACATCTCACTATTTATCCTACCATTATTTTTAGAAAAAGGATACTTTTTTGCTATTAGCTCCATCAGTTTGTTATTTAATTATGAACTTTTGCATAATGTGAAATTTTGTCACGATATTGGTAACAATAAATTTGACTTTCTGTTCATAAATTGCTTAATTAATTTATCACTAAAAAAATCTTGAAAAACCAAAGTAAACATAGTATGCTCAATGAGGAATTATTGCTTAAAGAGCGAGAGCAAAAGTATCACTTCAAATTTTTTTAAGGTATCTCAAAGTGAATCTCTTTTCGGCCTTTCTCTTTTTATTGAGGAGATTTAATCATGTCAAAAAAACTATCTTTTTCTGCTTATTTAACGATCGGATCAATGCTTTTCGGCCTTTTCTTTGGGGCTGGTAATTTAATTTTCCCTGTTCATATGGGACAATTAGCAGGAAGTAATAGTCCTATTGCTACACTTGGCTTTCTACTTACTGGTGTTGGATTGCCATTCTTAGGTGTCTTGGCAATTGGCTTTTCTCAGAGTAGTGGCCTCTATGATTTAGCCAGTCGGGTACATCCAGCTTTTGGCCTATTCTTTACAGTCGCACTCTATCTAACTATCGGCCCTTTCTTTGCTTTACCGAGAACCGGTACTGTTTCTTATGAAATCGGGATCGCACCTTATATCCCAGCTAATCTTCAATTTATTAGTCTATTGTTATTTTCCCTATCCTTTTTTGCTTTAGCTTGGCTATTTTCATTACGCCCAGCAAAAATAATGACATGGGTTGGAAAAATTTTAAATCCACTATTTCTAATTTTCCTAGCTCTACTAATTTTTAAAGCTTTCACTCAGCCTTTAGGAGACATGACCCAACAAGTCCCACAAACTCTCTATCAACCTAGTCCATTCTTTGTAGGGTTTATTGAAGGCTACAATACAATGGATGTACTTGCGTCCTTAGCATTTGGCATTATTGTCGTCAATAGTATTAAATCCTTAGGTGTCACAAAGCCTAGCGCAATCGCCAAAGATACACTCAAATCGGGCATCGTTACCTTGATTTTGATGAGTATTATCTACGCAAGTCTTGCTTATATGGGCGCTACAAGCACCAATGTCTTTCCTATATCCGAGAATGGTGGAATTGCACTTAATCAAATTTCTCATCATTATTTTGGTTCTTTTGGTAGTATTTTACTTGCGATAATCGTTACTCTAGCCTGTTTAAAAACAGCTATCGGATTAATCACAGCATGTAGTGAAACATTTGTCGAACTTTTTCCAGCTCTCTCATATCGTCGTTATGTACATATTTTTAGTATCGCCGGATGTGTCATTGCTAATTTTGGACTAACGTCTATCATTAAGCTGTCATTACCCGTTTTGATGTTCCTGTATCCATTGGCAATTGTTTTGGTCGTGCTTGCATTTCTATCACCGCTTTTTAAGCATCGATCACTTGTTTATCAACTAACAATTGGTGTCACTTTTATCATCAGTATCGTTGAAGGCTTAAAAGCAGGCTCAGAAATATTTAGAAGCTTGCCAGGTATTCACCAACTAATAAGTCTATCAAACAACTTACTTCCTTTCTCGGAGGTTAATATGGGCTGGGTGAGTCCGGCCATCCTTGCTCTCATAGTTAGCTGGATCATTAGCTTAAATCAATCAAAACCACAAAAAACCTGACCTTCACATGAAAGTCAGGTTTTTTACTAATTTTATTGCGGATTAACGCGTCTTGCAATCAATGGTAAAATCAAACCAAGAGCAACGAAAATAATCGGTGTAATAACATTTAAAGCCAACTGGAATAACCAAGCAGTTGGATCAGCCGCATAGTCCAATTTTGGTACCATCCCTAAAATACAAGCAAAAGCAGTAAAGAAGAAACACCATGCTCCGACTGCAAATCCTATCTTGGGATTTTTAATAAATTTATAATCAGATACAAATCGTTTAGAATATTTGTTGATTAACATGTAGGCTAAAAATACCCATAGATAACGTAATGGCATTACAACTGAGTTTAAATTCAATAACCAACGGTATAATTCACTCATATTGCCAATTCCTAGAGAGGGGACAATAATCAAAATGCTCACTAAAATACCTGTCATGATATACCCATTGATTGGTGTTCCTTTTTTATTTAACTTAGCTAATGAATTTGGTACAAACTCTGGATCAGCATCAGCTAAAAGAATTTTTAGCGGTGCATCAATTGAAAAGGCTAAGGCTGAAATTTGAGCTAGCGCATTAGCAATCGCATAAAGAATCATAAAGACATTGCCAACACCATAAAAATTGCCTAAACGTTGAAATGCTTCATAAGCGCCATTTACCATCAAATCGTCTGGAATATTATTAGCATCAAATAGCATCCCCATCGCAATTGATCCTAACAAGGCACAAAGCGCGACCATTCCTGCAAGAAAAATCATTCCTTTAGGAAATTCTTTTGACGGATTTTTTGTATTGTTAACATACGGTGAAATCTTTTCACACCCACCAACAGCAAATACTAACATAGAAATAGTCGTCAAATAGCCAAAGTTAAACTTCGGAATATACGTTGCAACAGAAGTCATATTCGGTGTTGCCACCTCAGCCCCAGTCATACCTGGTGCCGATACAGCTAAAATAATAAATAGAATAGACATGACAAACATAGCTGTTCCAGCCATATTACCAATCATTTTTAATGTTGTTAGGCCCTTCGATGCAATCCATAAGAATAAAAGAAAAATAACCAAACAAATCATCGAAATTTTAAAAGCACCTACAGTTGTAACAAATGAACCATTCCCCTTAAATAACCAGCTAAGAGCCACCAAAATCCCTTGAGGTTTTTGAGCTAAATAAGGCACATGGACAACCCAATAAGTCCAGGCTGCAAAGAAAGCCAGCTTTTTAGTCGATGTTTCTTTAATCCATGATGATACGCCCCCATTCGACTCCTTAAAGGTTGAGCCAAGCTGTCCGACGCTTAAGGCATAAGGAACAAAGTATAAGACCATAATTAACACCCATGAGACAACGACTGTTAATCCTTGTTGCGCGTAATTATTAACAACATTTCCTAGACCCCAAACAGAAACAAAAGCCATCAAGGCAATATTGTACCAACGCAGTTGTTTTTCGTTCATAATTCTCTCCTTTTTGCTTCAAGAAACTCCTAAAAAAATTAACGAATTTTCTCAAAAGCTAATCATTATACCTTCAAAGAATACTCTCATTTACAAAGAACCGTCAACTCTAATTAACGCTTTTTAATGAAGGTCTCATGGGATTAATTCCGAGTTTTAATAGAAGAGCTAATCTCCAAAAAAATTTATCTTATCATCTTTTGTGGTGGATTCACTAAAAACAAGCAAAAGTATGAGACAATAACCCTAAATTAGGTTATTATCTCATACTCTTAACTCAAACTAAATTTAATTTGAAAGTCTTTATTTTCATCTAAAACAAAGTCAAATATATTTTATCATCTCACAATATCAATAGTTTGATTATTGATAAATATCTCGACCTGTTGACGGGTCACAATTGGACTATCTCCTAGAGTAGTATGCGCAAGAACACTGCTAGCTGTAGCAAACTCAACCATTTCTGGAACAGTCCATCCCTCTACTGCTGCCACAATAATCCCAGCTACATAAGCATCTCCCGTTCCTACTCTATCGAATACGTAAACTGGATACTCCTGTGAATAGACGAGACCCATTTTAGAGCAAACAAATCCTTTTAAATAACGTTGATTATCGCGATGAGCTCGGAAAGTGCCAGCAAAATAAGTAATATCATAGGTATTGATAAACGTCTGACACAACAAATCAAAATCAGTTGAGCCAATCTCCTGATCAATTCCTAACAGTTCAACTAAATCACGATCAGCACCTATGACAATGTCTGCATAAGGCAATATTTGCTGATACTGCTCACGAACCCATGCTAAATCATGCTGAGTATTGAGGCTTGGTCGATAATTAAAATCGAAACAAACCTGTTTACCTAATTTTTTTGCCTCTTTAGCCAGATGAAACGCTGCGCGTCTCGATTGCTCAGTCAAAATTAAAGAAATACCGCAGATATGCACCAAATCATGAGACATCAATGCCTGTTCTATTTCTAACTCAGACCATTGACTAATGCCAAAGGAACTGTGAATTCGATCAAGATATGTGACTTCGGATGGACGATTACCAAAGCCTTGTTCTAAAATATAGATCCCCATATGATTACCATCTTGCTTTATCAAGCGATCAGACAGACCTAATTTGCGAATTTCGGCCTTAGCAGCATCTCCCAATCGATTGGCAGGTAACTGAGTTAACAAACTTGTCTCATGTTCAAAATGGCTGATACCACTCAAAACATTCAGACCTGTTCCAGTGAAATTAAGGCGAGCATCTTTTGTTTGTTCAAGCAATTGGTGGTTATCCATTGCTATTCGTAACATGACTTCACCAAAAGCTAAAATCCTTTTTGTTGTCATCAGCTAGCCTCTTAACCCAATATTTTTTTTACAGTTTGATACAAGGTAGCCACATCTTCTGGTCGAGTATCACCAGACTCTGAATCAATAATTGAGCTATAGATATGAGGAATAATCTTTTTCACCCCTGCATCAACAGCAATCTGAACAATTTCTTCAAAGTTTTCTAAATCAATCCCACCTGTTGGTTCTAAATAGAAATCATGTTTAGCACACGCCTCAGCCACTGCTACATATTCCTCTTTATGGTCCAAGCCTTTCATTGGGAAATATTTAATAGAGCTTCCTCCCATATCTTTTAGCATTGTAATCGCAGTCTCAATTGTCACCTCTGCGGCTGGCGCTTGGCTACTAAGAGGTCCTGTCGCAATGTTGACATAACCGACCTTGCCTGTTGGCGAAACTAATCCATTAACAATTGTATCTCCTTGGCCAAGCAACGCTCGCGATGGCCCTACCCCTGTGAAAACTTGATTGACATGCTGAGGTTGTAAAACACCTGAAATACGTGTCACCATATCGCTTTGATTAGGATCTCCCGCACCAAGTCCAACTGATAAAGCATTATCCGTTGCTTCTTGGTAGTTTTTCATATCTGTAATTGCCGCTTCATCAGACTCATAATTTTTAGATAAAACGCCTAAAATAACATTGCCTTCTGCCGCTTTATAGCAAGCCGCCGCGTTTTCAACTGAATTCGCTAACACATTTAAACTAATTCGATCCTTATAATAATTGGGTGTTTTTTTCATCAATTATTCCCTCTTTCTTTAAACTACGACATAATTTCAGAAAGTCGCTTCACAATTTGCGACATTTCTTTTTGATTCACTGCACGAATATCAAATTCAATAATACCAGTATTTGCGCGATATTCTCTAGTATAAACAGCTGGACTTTGTGCCTTTAATTGATCAATTACCTCTTTAGCAGATAGCTTTCCAGAAACAATCACTTCAGCGCGATAAATAGCACGTCCTGCACCATCTTGAACTTCTTTCGCTAATAGATTAGGAACATCATTTAAAGCGCTCAAAAAAGGAACTAGACGCTCTTTCATAGAATCGCCACTCTCAGAACCAAAAGCTAGATAGTCCTCAATAGCTTGGGTAAATCCTAAAATATTTTCCTTTCCAATCTTCATAGAACGACCAAGTCCTTTACTTTGAAGTCGAACCCATTCTATGTAAGTTTTCTTTCCAACAACCAAACCAGAGCTAGGACCTTCAATTGCTTTAGCTCCACTATAGATAACAAGATCCGCCCCTAATTGGCTGTAAACTTTCAGATCCTCTTCTGCGGCTGCATCGACGATTAATGGCAATTGATACTTATGAGCAACTGCCACAGCCTCGGCGACTGACAACATACTCTTCTGAACGGTATGATGACTCTTAATATAAAGAATCGCCGCTGTTTTTTCAGTAATCATCATCTCAATATGCTCTGGCGAACACATATTGGCGTAACCAGCTTCAATCAGCTTACCACCACCTTGGACGACCATTACATCAACACCTGTCCCATAATCAACATTGTGCCCTTTTGGCAAAATGATTTCACGCTTTTCTCCACGGTCTTCGTAAGGATGATATAAATGATACGCATCTCCTTGCCCAATTATGCCTGCAATACTTTGAGCAATCCCTGCTGAAGCACTCGAAACAATAACAGCATCCTCAGTTCCTAATAAATTAGAGATATACGCACCAGTCTTTACAACTAAATCACTCATTTCATAAAAGCTTTCACCCGCTAAACGTTGTGCTTCTTGAACTCTTTCAGACACTTTTGACACGCCTAGTATCGTCATCTTACCTGAGGCATTAATGACTTCTTTTAACTTGTATTTCTCATAACTACTCACTGTCATAAACAATTCCTCCTATAACGACTTTTTCTGGTCTTATCTCTGTATGCGTCACTCGTTGGTTACCATTAGAATCTGTTAACGTCTTATCATAGCTCTCACAAGTAAAGATAGTCAAATCACCATCAAAACCAAGTTCCAACTGACCTTTGTGTTTCAAATGGAAAAATTCTGCTGGCTTAGACGTAACCTTCTCAATTAAATCTGGCAATTCATAACCTACCTCTAATAGCTTCTCCATTGTTGTCGCCAAATCATGAACCGGACCATCCTCACGATTACGATGATAAATATCTGTACTAATTGTGGCCGCAGTCATTTTTTCCTTAAGGGCAACCTCTGCCACATGAAAATTAAAACTATCTGTGCCATGGCCAACATCAAATATAACCCCTTTATTATAAGCATCCCATACAAATTTTTTAATCATGTCGTCGCTTCCTAAAATGCCATTTTCCTTGCCATTAAAGCAATGAGTGACAATATCTCCAGCTTCCAAACGAGATAAAATTTCAGATAATTCAGGTGGAGCAGAACCAATATGAACCATTAATGGAACATCATGATTGTTATGTTGGATTTTTTTTGCCATCTCTAATGGAATAATCCCATTATTCCCAACAACTGTTCGACTCATTCTAGCCTTCATTCCAATCACAAAATCAGGGAATTTGACCAATGTCTCATGAATCAATTGTTCATTAATTTTAGACAAATCAGCCAATTCGTCCTGCTCAATAATCCCCCACTCAGAAATGTTGACTAGAGCCAAAACGTTAGTTTTAGCTTTCTGAGCATACTCATAAAAATCACCAATATTCTTAGGGCCAGTAGACCCCGCATCAATCACAGTAGTTACCCCTTTTTTCACGCCAATTTCATCTGGGAAATCATAGTACAAACTCATTTTTTCATAACAATGAACATGTCCATCAATCCAACCAGCAGATACATAACTTTGCCGATTCAAATCCAAAACTTCCTGCCCATCACCTGTAAGATAAGGTCCTACTGCCGCAATTTTTCCGGCCTTTATTCCAATTTCAATCGGCGATTCGTCAATCAACTTACCATTTTTTACGAGTAAATCGTAGTCCATCTACCTCACTCCCTGTTCTAAGCTCTTCTTACAATTTATTTTAGGCGAAACTTACTCCAAGGCAAGATAAAATCTAACAAAATCAACTCGTCTTCCGCAATTGTTCCAACTAAATTTTTCCGTTCATCTGCGTGTCTCTCTAAAACAACTTGCAATTCATTTTTATACTTACCGAATGCATCATTCCCAATAACGACATCTCCACGATTAAATACCTGTTGATTGTCATGAGCTGGATTAGCTTCTTTAGCATATCTTTTACGAACCTCTGTTGAACGAATCACTTGACTGGTAATATCCCCACGTCTAAAATGCTGAGGCTTTTCAACAATTTCTTTTTCCACCTCATTAACCGCTTCAACATAGTCAACACTTACTTCTAGTTGATACCGATTAACAGCAGCCATTGCTGCTAACTCTGCATCAGAGGCATAAGCATTGCCAATTACCACATCATCAATGAGACCCGTAGCAAATAAATGTTTCGTTTGAACTTCAATTGGTAAATGACGATGCATTTCCAGTGTTGGCAGACCATCGTTAATATCCCAAGGACCAATTGCTCCAACTTGGGAGTTGACAAACGCAGCCGTTTTTAAGCCTTGACGTTTAAAGCGTTCGCTACATTTAACAAAAAAGTCATAAGGTAAAGCCGTTCCCTCTTGTGGGTAAAAATTATGACACCCGTATAAAAATGGCTTGTTAGCCTGATAGGTTAAAATATTATCCAAGTAAGCCACATCATTACTCATATTCAATTCGATTGCCAACCCAAATGAATTGTATGTTAACATTGCCTCCTTATTGCCATCAAAACCAACATCCAAGCGAATGCCATCTGCTCCTAATTCATGGAAAAAGCTTAAATCATCATAAGAAATTTCTAACTCTTCAAAGATTGCTGGTGCAATATCTAAAATCGTTTCATAACCTAATGATTTTGCTAAATTAATAATCCGTTGAAACTTTTCTCTAACAGCATCCTTACCGTCCGTCACCTCTAACATACTCATAAAAATTCGTGAAAACCCTAATTTAGCAGCCTTCTCTAAATAAGTCTTATCTTGTTCAAACTCACTATGGTCTGGATAAATAGAAACTCCTAAACGTCTTTTCATCCTTTCATCCTCCTATCTATTCCTTGACGATATCTATAAACCAAATAACTCGCAATAAAAATAGTCCCTGCACTACTAAACAATTTAAGAAAAGGGGCTACTGCACCTATTAAAGCGAAAATGAAAATCAAACCAATTCCAATTAAAATAACTAGGGGATAACGTTTCTTATCCATTATCTCTAAAAATTTTAGCTTAATTGGCCGCTTTTCCAATACATACAGACTACCACCAAAATATCCAATCAATAAAATAAATCCCAAATAAGTCATCGTTATCCTCCTCGTTAAGAATCATTCATTATTATACACTAAAACTACTATTTTTTTACGCGTTAGCCGCCGCTTCGGCCTCTATTTCCAATTGTTGTTTTTCAAACGCTTTAAAGAATGGGTAATAAATGACTAAGCTAATAATAAAATTGACAATAACCAGTATCGCCGCTGGAATACTAAAATCGGTACTCATCCAAGCTGCAATCGGCGAAGGAATCGTAAATGGCATTCTATTGACCATCATTGGAACAACATTAGTAATTGTTAAGAAGTAAGATAGAGTTGTTGTTACTAATGGGGCAACAATAAAAGGTATTCCTAAAATTGGGTTCATAACAATCGGTGCACCAAAAATAACAGGTTCATTAATATTAAATAATCCAGGTAAGAACGATAAACGTCCTAAACTTCTTAAAGAATCTGATTTAGAAAACATCATTAAGACAACTAGTGCAAGCGTCATTCCCGCTCCACCAATCCATACATACCATTGTAAAAACTGTTCTGTAAAGATATTTGGCATGTTATGCGCGTTGGCACCATCTGCAAAAGCTTCAATATTTTCAGCAATAGAGATATCCCAGAATGGTCGAATAACAGGACCCATGATTGCTGGCCCGTGAATCCCTAATACCCAGAAGAATGTAATCAAAAAGACTGTCAATAAACCACCAAATAAACTATTTCCAGCCAGAATCGCTTTAGCTGGCATCAACAAATTACTTAAGAAAGAACTAATATCAAAATTTAGGACATAGCGGATAAACCAAAAGAAAATGATAACCACTAAAGCTGGTAATAACGCAATAAATGAGTTTGATACTTCCGGTGGTACACCTGGCGGCATTTTAATGGTAATATCACGCTTTTTCATAAAATTAAAAATTTCAACTGCTATAATAGCCGATACCATTGCACCAAACAAACCAGCTGCACTTAAGTTCGCGATATTAATATAACGGCCTGCGCCAATAACATCAGGCACTTCTTCCATCACTTGAATTGGCTTAACAGAAGAAATCAAAAAGGCTAAAACTGCTAAGAAACCACTGGACATTGCATCCAAACTGTAACTATTAGCTAAGTTAGTCGCAATTCCATATGTAGCGTAAAGAGACATAATACCGACAGTATAACGAAAAGGCGTATCTAACATTGGCTTATAAGGCTCAATCATCGCTGCAATTGACGGAATTGGGAAATTAAGAAAAATTGTAAAAAATGAGCCAACAATAATTAGCGGCATCGTGGCAATTAATCCCTTTCTAATTGCCATCATGTGTCTTTGTGAGCCAATAACATTGGCAACTGGCATTACTTTTGCTTCTAAGAAATCCATTAACTTATTCATAACTGCTCTCCTTTAAAAATAATAATTTCACAATACTACGATATTTATAATAACATTATAATGTTTAGAAGTAAAATAAAAAAGCAAAAAGTTTCCTTTTCGCTTTCTGATTCTAAGCCTAAATTTCAAACTCTATTTCATAAGGGTGAATATCAGTATTATAAAGTGAAACTGACACCTCAATTACTTGATCATTTTCATCATAAGAGGTTCTGACACGCTTCATAACATGAGTTTCCTCTGTCTCTAAAAGAACTTTCTCCTCTGCCCCCAAAATACTTACAGAAAATTGATCATTAAAGTGATCAACCAAAAAATCATTTTCTGCCAATATTCGATACATCGAAGCTTTTTCAATCTTATCTTTCATAGCTTTTGTTACCTTAGCGGGCAGATAATGATTAAAAATAATGTAAGGTACCTGATTAATTAAATACATTCTCGTAACCTTTGTAGCTCGACTACCAAAAATGGCTGCAAATTTATGATGACTGTCTAATGTAACTTTTTCGATATCAACGATTCTCTTTTCCAGTATCAGTCCTTTTTTTTCTAAAATTGAAGAAAAAGAATCACCTTTTGAAAGTTTATTAAATAAACGATTACTAATAACCGTCGTTCCTTTACCACTCTTTTTTTCTACATAGCCCTGTAAAGCCAACACTTCAATCGCTTTTCTAATTGTTATTTTACTAACTTCAAACGTCGTCTCAAAATCTTTCTCAGTCGGCAACATACTGCCGACAGGGTATACATTATTCTGAATATCATTTTTGATTTGATCAGCAATATCAATATAAAGCACACTTTTACGTTTCATATTTTATCCTCATACCATCCCTTTATTATCTAACATGACATCTGTCACTTTCTATTATACAAAAAAAGAGAGATTTAATCTCTCTAAATTGCCAACTCCTATGAATCCGATGTTTCAACGTGCTCTTCAATGATTCGCTCAAGTATTTGATTCTCAGATTGAATGACATCAAAATAAGCCGCTTTTTCTACCAAATTTTCATAATCAGCCGTCATAATAGTAACACGTGGCTTAACCCACAAAAAGCCTTGTCGAACTTTCACACGTTCATTGATCATTTTACATTCATCCATCATGACAAATAACTCAATGTCTTTAGTTGAATGCTTCAAACGATTAACACGCTCACGCTCGTATTTCATTTCACTTTCATCAATCGTCAAGCGCTCGCTAATAACGATTAATCGTTGATTAATTTGCCAAGTATGCTCTAAATAACGCGCCTTCTGATAAAGTTGATCGTATTCCAAAACATCAATTTGTTTTTTCTTATACCAATCATCTTTTCGTTCAACATAAGGAATTTCCCCTTCAATTACTGTTAAACTATTTTCAGTCACTTGACGTTCTAGACGGCTTACTAAGTGCTCAAGTTTGTCTTTAGCAACACGCATTCGCTCTTTTGAGTCTCGCTCACGACGTAACGCCTCTTCATAATATAGCGCCTGTTTGTTTAATTCCGTTGTAGTCGTCGTAGAAACATTATGTTGGCTCTGAATTTCATTTGCTCGCTCGTTCAATGCAGTGATCTCTTCTTGTAGTTTAACATTAGACGCTCTTAAGCGTTCTTGTTCCAACTTCAAATGATCATTTTCAGCTTTAAGCATTGCTTCTTCATTAGTTTCAGAAAGATCATCAGCTGTCGCATCTTCAATCGTCACGAATTCTTCTGATTCATAATTTACTTCTGGTTCAACAAAAATCGGCTCAGCTACCCGAGAGATTTCAACATACTCTGGTTCACTAGTTATCTCTTGTTGATTACTGTAATCAGATGTTGTTTGAACGTCGTAATAATTATATGAATCATCCGACTCAGAAAAAGTCGAATCACTCTCTTGATTCTCGTCCTCCCACGCATCACTTGTCTCAAGTTGATCATCACTGTTTAAGAAATCATCAACAATATAAGCTAAATCATTTTCCCATTCTTCAATGATATCCCCGTCTTCTGGCACACCCTGTTGAATCAATGACTGTGATAACGTTGTTCCAAAAGGAAAACCATTCTGATTAACGACTAAAGGTATAAATTCAAAAGAGTACTCGCATTCTGACTCAGCGATCTTCTTACCAAGTGTCCAGACCATTTGAGGATAGTAACGTGTCAGCTGAGCTAATAGACCATCCCACGCTAGGTTATCGTCTTCCAACCTAATTCTCAAGCTCTTTTCCAAAGACACAGCCTGAAGAAGCTGAGAAAAGCGTCTCTCAACTTCAGCTCTAGGGTATTTACTTTTCGGATTCGTTTTTAAGAAGATAGTCTCACATTGCGTTAATAACTTTGATAGGGTATCTTCTTGGAATAAAACAATTCCTTCCTCAAACGTTGGATGTTGGTAGACGGATATTTCTATTCTATTGTTCACCAACCTCATCCTCTCGTCTTAAATTTGACTATTCAATGGACTGTCAATAATTAAGACTTGTCCTTCTGTTAAAATACTGTCTTGTAAATTATTCCAAGCTACTAACTTAGCTACTGGAATACCTACTTTTTTAGAAATATCCGTAATTGACTCATTTTTTTCTACATAATGAGTTTTATCTGATTTCACTTGTTTACCAGCTATTTTAAATGTTTTACTTTCAAATAAAGCGGATGGCACAGCGTTAGACATAGCCGTTCCCATCTGGCTAGCTTTTAATAAAGCTAACTGTTTTGCTTCTTTTTCAAGTTGTAATTCTTTTTTTAGTTTTGTTTGGGCTAACAATGATTTTGTTGTCGCAGCAGTCGCTACTTTTTTAGCAATTGCTTCTTTTTCAGTTGTCGCCTCTTTTTCTTCATACTTCTCTCGTTTAACTACAATTAAACTTTCAGGAGTCAAACTAGAATCCTTCTCACTCATCTTGTTTAATTCTTTAATTCGAGCAATTGTTACACCATATTTTTTAGAGACTTCCCATAAAGTTTCATCTTTCGCTACTTTATGGCGAGTAACTTTAACTTTTGTTTTGACTTTTTCAACATTATCAAATCGTTGTAAATCATAGGTCTCAATCAAGCCATTTAATTTTTGATTATAACGCGTATCAGTCGCATAACGTCCAGTTAAAAATAGAGTAGCATCACGATAAGTTTTAGCTTCACTTTTCCAAGTTCCTTTATACAAAGGATTGGCTGATCCGCCACCCTTGATTAGTTCAGCATAGTCACCTAGTGATTCTTTATAAGAAGGATACTTTCTAAAGTTGGCGGTAATAGTATACATATTTCCTTTGCCGTCATCCTCAAGAGTCGGCATTCCCACTTTAGCCCCTTCATAAGATCCTTTAATTCCAAAAAGATTAAAGTTAGGTTCCCGTGCTAAAGTACTGTTACCAGAAGCACTCTCTAGAATAGCCTGTGCAATCATTACAGAGGCATAAATATCATTTTTATCGGCAATCTGACTAGCATCTTTGCCAATTTTATTAATAAATTCTTCAGTACTTTGATTTTTGCTATAAACAATTGAACCATCTTTAATAGCTCCCCCACTCGAAGAGCTGGTTCCAGTGGACTTAGCACTAGTTGAACTACTAGTCGTTGATGTTGCTCCTCCTGGTTTAACACTACTTGAGGAACCAGGACGGCTACTTGAAGGCGGGATAGTTGGTTTAGTAGAACTAGATGACGTTGATGTCGAACTAGAACTACTAGTTTGGCCTGTACTTGATGAACTACTTTCACTTGGTGTAACTGATGAGCTGGAGCTAGTACTTGGCTCCGGCGCCGGTACTTCAGAGCTACTTTCACTAGGAGTTGGAATAGACGAACTCTCAATTGGAGGTACCTCAACTGTACTTGATCCCGTTTTCTCCGAGCTAGACGCTACCGCCTTAGATGAAGATTCAGTTGTTTGGTTAGCATATACTTCTAACGCTGGCGTAGACGCAGAAATGACTAACATTCCTACACTAGCTTTTGCACCTAGTTCTCGAAGCAATGCACCTTTTGTTTTTTTGTTCGACATGTCCTATGTTCCTCTTTTCTGTAGTTCCTATTCACCACTACTTTCAATGTCAGAAAGAATGGTTAATTTTCTTAATAATTCTTCAAAGATCATTTCTGAGTCACTCTTAGTTGAATAAATCTTCTGATACAAAGTACGTGCATCCTGAGAAATATTTTGCAAATCACGTTCAGCATCACTCACGATACGACGTGAATCAAAATTAGCTTGATCAACAATTTGTCTAGCTTTAGATTTCGCTTCTAGCATAACTTCAGCGATATCTTCTTTTGAAATACCATCATCGTCTGCTTTAACAGATAACTGTTCTTTTGCTTTAGATAATTCGTTATTTAACTCTTTAATTTGTTGCAATAAAGCAACTTTTTCTTGTTCAAACTCTTGGTTTGGTTGAACCTCTGCTTGGACATTCAATAATTTTTCAGTCAACTGATCAATTTCAGTCTGCTTAACATTAATTTCGCGTTGGAATTGACGAGCATTTGCCTCAGCACGTGCACTCACTTCGTTCGCATGTTGTACTTTAACAAGTAACTCATTATTTTCTTGTCGACTTTTTTCCAATGCGGCTTGAATCACTGCATTATCTTCCTCAACTTGTTGGAAGTGTTTAGGTAGAGCTTGAACAGATGAGAACTTTAATGCCAACTCTTCTTTTTCTTGACGCAATTGTTCAATTTCTTTTTTCTTTTCAGCAAGCTCTTTTTCTAAGTTACTATTTCCAGAAAAACTTGATGATGATTTTGAATTTGATTTTTCAGGTACATCATCTTCATCATCCTCATAATAATAATCATCGTAGTAATCGTCATCATCATAATAATAGTCGTCATAATAATCATCGGCTTTTTTTCTTTTTCTAAACACAGTTACTCCACCTCTCTAATAGTCAGCAATGTACATACTTAATTCATTGCTTAAGTTGTTTAAAATAAATGTTATGTCAATAACTCCAATTTGTTTAGTTTTGTGAGAGTTATTTTTCTTGTGTATAGTAAAGACTTCAAAAAAAAATGAATACTTACTTGAAGTTCTTCTCTAAAGGCAAGAATACAAACAAATTTCTCCACCAAAACCTACAAATACACACTTAAAATTATAGCATACCTAGCCGATTATGCAACCTATTTTTACTCAACTTTTCATTTAACCACCCTTTTAAGTATACAACAAATTCATTAATTTTTCAAAACTAATCTACTATTTTTTTAAGATTTTCTATATATCTTGATGATACTCTTTATAGACTTCCTGTTTTTTTAACCCTCTTAACTTGGCGACTTGCTTAATTGCCTCTTTAGAAGTCAGTTGTTTTTGGCTCATTTCTTCATTAACATGATCAAAAACAGATAATGAACTCCAATCATTTTCTTCAAATTCAACCACTTCTCCATCAAACCCCGAAACTAAAATACAACATTCTCCTTTTATCTCATTCTCTTGTAAATAAGACAATATTTCAGATAAAGTTCCTCTAAGATACTCTTCATGTATTTTAGTCAGCTCTCTACAAAGACTTGCTAATCTATTTTCTCCAAAAACAGTGATCATATTAGCAAATGTTGCTTTTAGTCGATAAGGAGACTCATAAAAAATCAGCGTCTCAGATCGATGTTTCAACCCATCTAATTCTTTTAGTTGCAGACTTTTTTTTCGAGTTAAGAATCCATAAAAAGTAAACCGCTCTGCCAGTATCCCTGAAGCAATTAGCGCTGTCACGCCAGCTGTAGCGCCAGGTAAAGCAACTACAGAGATATTTTTTTGGAGACAAGCAACTACTAATTCATGGCCTGGGTCACTAATTGAGGGCATTCCTGCATCACTCACTTGAGCTATACTTTCACCTGTAAGTAGGCGTTCAATTAATCTCGGAATTCGCTCCTTATAATTGTGCTCATGAAAACTAATTTGTGAGGTCGCAATTTGAAAATGATTAAGCAGTTTTTGAGTAGTACGTGTGTCTTCACTTGCAATGATTGAGACTTCTTTTAATGTATCAATCGCTCTGAACGTCATGTCTTGTAAATTACCGATAGGGGTCGGCACTAAATACAAACGACCATTCTGATTCGTTTTATCGAAGCTTTTTTGTTTAGTTATCATTATTAATAGTCCTTTTATTTTATTTAGTTAACAGTTAGTACGTCTAGTTTACCAGAAATAGCTTTAAACTAAAAAGAGACGGGAATCAGCTTCCTGCGTCTCTATAATTGTCATATTTTTCTATCGATAACACTAATTATCTCGTCAAGTCCCTATTTTCGTTCGCCATAAATGACATCTAAACAAAATGCACATTCTTCATCATTTTCGCGTCTAGAGCCATAACAAACATTGCATACATGAAATCCTTCTTCATATATTTTTTCTAAATTCAGTCGAGATTTAGATAATTCTTGTTTTTCATCTGGGCCACTACTAATAGCTTCAAGCTCAATTAAACGCGCTCGCAGATGGCGGTTCTCAATTTCTAAATTAACATTTTTCTCTGTCAGTTCATCAATAGCGTCTTTCATAGCACTCAAACGTAACAATATATTTTTAACTTCTGTCTCTAAATGACCAAATTCATCATACAATGTCCGTTTATCCATCAGATTCTTCCTTTTTATCACTCACTTGTTGTTTAGCAAATTCTTTAATCTCTTCATAATCATAATCGACAGTCAAATCCCGCCCGAATAATCTAACCTTAATCACATGATCAAGCAAATTTAATCCAATAACTTTACCACGCCCCTCAGGTGTTAGCACTTCCTTACCATAGTCTGGTAATTCACGCTTAGCTTCCTCATACATGTCATTCTCATACTTTAGACAACACATTAATCGGCCACATAAGCCTGATATCTTGGTTTGATTTAACGATAAATTTTGATCCTTCGCCATTTTTATGGATACGGGGATAAAGTCACCAAGGAAAGTCGAGCAACATAATTGGCGGCCACAAGGACCAATTCCACCTAAAATTTTAGCTTCATCTCTAACACCAATTTGGCGTAACTCAATCCGTGTTTTGAAAATAGAAGCCAAGTCCTTAACCAATTCACGAAAATCAATCCGTCCCTCTGCAGTAAACTGAAAAACCATCTTCGAACGATCAAACGAGTACTCGACTTGAATCAACTTCATCTCAAGTTCATGCTCCAAAATTTTCTTTTTAGCAATGACAAATGCTTCTTGTGCATCGTGCACATTTTTCTGCTCTTTCTGAATATCTTCATCCGAAGCCGTTTTAAGAATAGGTTTCAACTCATCAGGTAAATCATTTTTTTCGAATTCTTTTTTTGGGATAGCGACTAACCCAATTTGTTTACTTTGTTGTGTTTCCACCAATACTTTTTGATTATATGAATACTCCTCTTTTCCCGGAGTAAAATAATATATATGGCCAGCAGGTCTAAATCTAACACCAACAACTTCTACCATTGTGCCCTCCTTTACTAATAGGACAAGTAATCCTATCCATCTAACAACTTAAGCGATAATTGCTCGCAAACATTTTGAAAGCTTACATTTGCTTCCCATTTCCTGCGACTCACTAAAATCATTTCGACTCCAGTTAACAATTTCTTACGAGACCATTTACTCTTAACTGTCTGAGATTTTATCCCCTTGATACTCTGAGATAAAAACTGCCTCACATGTATCAAAACCAACTCAAATAACAAGGCCTGTTGTGATTTTTCTTTAAATACCTTAATTAACTGTTGTTGAACATAGACAAAAGCAAATGGATTATCTTCTACTAAATAAGTAACCCATTTAATAGAAGTATCTTTAGCTTCATTAAACCATTCCTGCTGATAAATTTCAATAGCTTTTTCGAGACTATTAGTCAACTGAGACAATAGTTTCGCATCATTTTCAGTAACTCCTTGAGCCACTAACTCGGTTTCGAGAAGTATTTCAGAGAGTGGTAAAAAGTGCAATACTTGACATCTAGACTGAATCGTCGGCAATATCCTCGCCTTAGCAGTTGTTAAAAATAGAATAACAATTTGACCATCAGGCTCTTCAATAAATTTTAACAAACTATTGGCAGCACTCACTGTCATTTTTTCAGCATCTTCGATGATTAAAACTTTTTGTTGCGTTTCCATGCCACTTTTCATAAAAACTTCTTTAATATCACGAATCTGATCCACCTTAATACTTTGACCATCTGGCACAATCGTATTTACATCAGGATGCTCGCCATTTCTAATCCGTTGACAATTTAAACACTCACCACATGGTTGATCTGCTTCTGCTAAGCAAAAAATTCGTTGGCTAAGCCACAGACTCATGGCCACTTTTCCAGTCCCCGCTTCCCCTTCAAAAAGGTAAGCATGGGCCAAACGATTTCTAGCAGCACTTGCCGCTAATTGTCTAAAAACGATGGGTTGTTTTTCTGCTATCGACATCTTAAAAACGATAGAACCCTTCAACTGGCATAACGAAGACAGTCGCCCCACCAACCTGTACCTCAATCGGATAAGACATATGACTATCCATTGTAGCGTCTAAGCTTACTGGCGCTGTAACAAATTGCTCACGTGATTGACACACATCTTTAATTAAATCGAGTGCTTCATTGACTCGCTCATCCTCAATCCCAATAATAAACGTGGTGTTCCCAGCTTTTAGAAAACCACCTGTAGTAGATAATTTTGTCGCTCTAATATCAGCATCAATAAATTCATTTGACAAACGGTTACTATCCTTATCTTGGACAATGGCTAAAATTAATTTCATCATAATTCCTCCTTCTATATTATGCACAATTGAACAGAAACTAACCATACTTGCGCTTAACAACAGACAAGCTCTTATTAAGTTCTAGAATAGTTCAGGAAAATTCTCTTTAATCGCTGCTAAACAATAAGAAATAACTTGTTCCAACGACTCGCGGGCGTCAATCATAATAATTCGTTCAGGATTTTCTTCCGCAATTTTTAGATAAGCATGACGGACTCGTTGATGAAAAACTGAACTTTCCGTATCAAGACGATCCAGCTCATTAAGAGAACGACCTTGTCGAATACGGCTTAAACCAGTGTCAGAGTCGACATCTAGATACAGAGTCAAATCAGGCATCAGACCTTCAATCGCAAATTCATTAATTGATTCAACTGCCTCAATTCCTATTTTGCGCCCAGCACCTTGATAAGCCAAAGAACTATCAACAAAACGATCACAAAGAATAACTTTACCATTTTCGATTGCAGGGATAATTTTTTCTACCAAATGTTGTCTGCGAGCTGCCGCATATAGTAAGGCTTCTGTCCGCTCATCCATCTCCATATTTTTCGGATCTAAAATAATTTGGCGAATTTTCTCAGCAATTGGAATTCCTCCTGGTTCACGCGTCACAACTAACGGAACCTGCAACTCTTTTTTCAGTAGTGGTCCTAATTCCTTTATGACACTCGTTTTGCCTGCACCATCAGGCCCTTCTATTGTTATGAAAATCCCCTTCACTTCATCTGCCTCCATCATCTATCATATTCCTATTTTACTTGATTCTCTTCTAAGTGTCTAATAACACGCTAGATTTCCCTACGACCTTCAACCGCCTTTAACAAGGTAATTTCATCCGCATACTCAATATCACTTCCCACTGACAAGCCGTGAGCTAAACGTGTCACTTTAATTCCAGCAGGCTTAATCAATCGAGACAGATACATTGCAGTCGCTTCCCCTTCAGTAGTAGCATTCGTCGCGATGATCACTTCTTGAATTTCATCATCATGCAGTCGTTTAATAAGTGGCGCTATGTTAATATCGTCTGGGCCTGTCCCATCCATTGGCGACAAGACACCATGTAATACATGATATTGACCACGATATTCTCGCATCTTTTCCATCGACATAACATCTTTAGGCTCTTCAACAACTAAAACCACGCTCTTATCACGACTGTTATCCTGACAAATCTCACAGGTTTCTTCTTCAGAAATATTGCCACAAATCGTACAATAATGTAAATCGCGTTTAACACTAATGAGTGATTTAGCAAACTCATTCACATCTTCTTCACGCATATCTAAGGTAAAAAAAGCCAGACGTGCAGCCGTTTTAGCACCAATTCCTGGCAGTCGCATATAACTCTCAATCAATTTAGCAATGGGTGTCGGATAGTGCATTAAATCCCTTCTTTCTAACAACTTAACCTGTCATAATTTCTTTGTAAATAGTTAAGCCTATTCTTGCTTAGTTCGATACTTTAGTGTAAAAAAACGGGAAGTTTCCTTCCCGTTTTTTTAGAACCCAGGCATCCCCTTAGTATATTTCCCCATCGTTGCTTCCGTTTCTTTTTCAATTTTTACCAATGCATCATTAACTGCTGAAATTACCAAGTCTTGCATCATTTCAACATCTTCTGGATCAACCACTTCTGGCTTAATAGTTAAATCAACCATTTTACGGTCTCCAGTAAACGTAACTTCAACTAATTGATTCGTCGCTTCCCCTTTAAATTCTTTTGCATTCAATTCTTCTTGAGCGACCACCATTTCTTTTTGCATCTTTTGAACCTGCTTCATCATGCCTTGCATATTTCCCATACCACGCATCATTTTATATTCACTCCTATTAATAAATTATCGTTAGTCATTTACTACTTCAACAACGCTTTCGCCGAATAATTCGACTGCTTCGTTGACAATTGTATTTTCATCTTCCTCGGGAGGAACTAATTCAACTTCCCCCATAGGTAAGCTATCATTCGTTGAATTAGCTACCATCTCATCCTGATGTTGACTCAGGAAATCTCTTCTTAATCCTGTCCAATTTTCATTTGGAATACAAATTAAATTTGGCTGATACTGCATCAACCGATTAAAGCCTGAGCGAACATTTTCGTGCAACTCAGTATCTTCACTAGCACGTTGACAGACAATTTCATAATCAAATGAAATGACCAATCCACTGCTGCTAGCCGCAACTGGTTCACTCGCTTTCAGCATCGCTCTCTGAGTCACTGTCAGCAATTGTAACAACTCTTCCCAAGCGTCTTGAATTTGCTGCAACTGGTCTCTAGTTGCTTCTCGCAAAACTTGATAAACTCGCTCAGTCGGCAGTCGATACGTTGACTTTTTAGGAACTGGCTTACTGCTTGTCCCAGATGCCTCCTTCGTTGCAACCCCTTCTTTTTTCAATGTAGCCAATTCTGTAGATAAGCGGTCGATTTCTTGCTTTAATTGAATAAAGTCACCTGACTCCCCAACATTTATCGATACGTCATTATCACTCTCAGCCTGAGCTGCCACTTGTCTCAAAGTGGATAGCTTCACTGTAGCAACTTCCAAATAAATATTAGGGTGATTCGTAAATCGTATCTCATTTTGAGTCTCACTCAAAATTTGAATATACTGGTAAATGGTCTCCGTAAGCAGTTCCTCACCCAACGCCTTAAACCCTGTCGTTAGTTGACCACTTTGATTAGCTAATAAATTAGGCGCCTGTTTATACATAAGAAGATCCCGACAATACAAAAGTAAGTCTTCTAAAAAGCGACTTCCTTCTTTTCCTTCATTTAATAAACTATTTAAGACAACCAGAGCTTCTTCAGTCTGTCGATTGGCACAATTACTAATAAAAGTGTCCATCATCTCAAAAGTCAAACTACCGGTTACCTGCAAAGCATCATTAACCGTTAGCGTTTCATCACCAAAAGACAGAGCTTGATCAAGAATACTTAAAGCGTCTCTCATCCCACCTTCAGCCGCCCTAGCAACGACAAAAAGACTTTGTTCTTCGAATGTTATGTCCATGCTTTTCAAAATTTCAGCCATGTGGTCCACAATATCTTGCGTACTTATGCGTTTAAAATCAAAACGCTGAGTCCGCGAAATAATCGTCAACGGAATCTTATGGGGCTCTGTTGTTGCCAAAATAAATAACACATTTTTAGGTGGCTCTTCCAAGGTCTTTAATAACGCATTAAAAGCACCTGTTGACAACATATGAACCTCATCTATGATATAAACTTTATAATCAGCCTGTGTCGGAGCGTATTTCACCTTTTCCCGTATATCACGAATCTCTTCCACACCATTATTACTCGCCGCATCTATTTCAATAACGTCATTTAGTCGGCCCTCTGTTATTGCCTGACACGTGTCACACTCATTACAGGGCTCTCCATCTTGACTATTGCGACAGTTAATTGCTTTCGCAAAAATTTTAGCCGCACTTGTTTTCCCAGTCCCACGAGGTCCTGTAAATAAATAGGCGTGAGAGGTCTTATTTTGGACTATCGCATTTTTGAGTGTTTGGGTAACGGTTTTTTGTCCCACAATAGTATCAAAACGTTGAGAACGCCACACTCGATACAAAGCTTGATATGTCATTTCTGTTCTACTCCTCTCAAAAATCGCTAGTTCTCATTATACGTTAGAACTACCAAAATTTCCACTCTTTAGTCAAAGTGTCTGCCTTAAATCATTACCCCTTTTAGATTATTTTTTACATTGTTTAACCCCTATCTATGATACAATAAATACAGAAATAAGTGTTGTGAAAAACGAGTTATAAAAAACCCACTTCTTTAACAATAGAAAAGAAATGGTAAGTTAATCACTATAAATTAGAAGGAGCGATTAAAATGGGATTAATCAAAGCAGCAACAAGCGCTATTGGTGGCGGATTAGCAGATCAGTGGCTAGAAATTATTGAACCAGGGGAAATGAGCAAACAGACTGTCATGACGGAAGGGGTAACTGTCCGTAAAGATGATCGTCGTGGCTCAAATAAAAAGGGAACAAGTGGCGTTATCACTGATGGTTCTGTGATTCATGTTTACCCCAATACAATGATGCTATTAATTGATGGTGGTAAAATCATTGACTATTCTTCTGAAGAAGGCTATTACACGGTAAAAAATGACAGCGCGCCTTCCATGTTTGGTGGTAACTTAAAATCAGCTATTGCTGAATCTTTTGACCGCTTTAAATTTGGTGGCGTTACACCTCAATCACAAAAAGTCATCTATATTAATTTACAAGAAATTACAGGGATTAAGTTCGGTACGCCGACTCCCATCAATTACTTTGATAATTTTTATAATGCGGAGCTTTTTTTAAGAGCACATGGTAACTACTCCATCCGTATTACCGACCCAATTCTTTTTTATGCAGAAGCAATTCCTCGTAACAAAACAAGTGTGGATATTAGCGAGATCAATGAACAGTATCTAGCAGAATTTTTGACTGCTTTACAAACATCAATCAATCAAATGTCTGCTGCTGGTGAACGTATCTCATTTGTCACATCTAAAAGTACTGAATTAAGTAAATTTATGGCAACCGTTCTTGATGAAGAATGGCGTGGAAACCGTGGGATGGAAGTTGTCTCAGTTGGTGTCGCAAGTATCTCCTACGATGACGAATCCAAAGCTTTGATTAACATGCGAAACAAGGGTGCTATGTTAGATGATCCATCTATCCGTGAAGGCTTCGTTCAAGGTTCTATTGCTAGTGGAATTGAAGCTGCTGGCTCAAATTCTGCTGGTAGCGCAACTGCCTTTATGGGGATGGGAGCTGGTATGAATGCTGGTGGAAACTTTATGGGACAAGCTAGCCAAACAAATCAACAACAGATGAAAGATCAGGCTGAAAAAGCGGCTCAATCTGCTGATGCGTGGACTTGCCCAAATGATGGCACTCAAAATACTGGAAAATTCTGTTCCGATTGTGGCCAAGCAAAACCGGCTCCAACTCCAACTGGAATTCAAATGAAATGTAGTGCCTGTGGAGAGGTTGTCACTATTACATCAACAATGCCGAAGTTTTGTCCAGAGTGTGGGCAACCATTCCGAGGTCTCCCTCTATAGTTAGGGTACAATATTAAGAAGGGAGCAACATTATGAGTGAGGTTATTTCACATAAGTGTCCAAACTGTGACGGACCACTTTTGTTTGACCCCAAAACCCAAAAATTCCACTGTGAGTATTGCTTGAGTATTTTTACTGAAGCTGAAGTTGACACCTATGAAAAAAAATTGGCACAACTAAACAACCAAACGGATACCATTCAAGAGGATGTCGGTAAAACTGTGAGTAGCGATTCAGAAAACTCAGATTACGCCTCCGACGAAGACATCCCTATGGATCTTTTTTCCTGTCCTAGTTGTGGGGCTGAAATTGTTACTGAGACAACAACTGCCGCAACCTATTGCTATTACTGTCACAATCCAGTTGTTCTAAGCGGACGAATCAGTGGCAAATTTTTACCACAGTCAGTTCTTCCCTTTGCGATTGAAAAAGAACAAGCTGTCACACAATTTTTAAGCTGGGCACGAAAGAAAAAGTTTATTCCAAAAGACTTTTTCAATAAAAATCAAGTAGAAAAATTAACTGGTATTTATTTCCCTTACTGGGTTGTCGACGCTGAGCTGAGTGGGTCATTCCAAGCTAACGCTAACTCTGTAACTGTATGGCGGACAGGGGATTACGAATACACACAGACTAAAAAATATCGAATTTTCCGTAAAGGCCAGATGTCATTCAAAGAATTGGTCAAAAATGCCTTACAAAAAAACGCGAAGGTTAACATGGTTGAATCTGTACAGCCTTTCCCTATGGAAAAAGCCATCAAATTCAACAGTCACTATTTATCTGGTTTTCAAGCCGAGAAACGTGATCTAGAATTTGAGGCTCTGCAACAAGGAATTTACACTGAACTAAAGCAATATGGGGAAAATTTACTTGAGGATACCGTTTCAGGCTATACAACAGTATATAATCAACAAGTTAACTTAGATTTAAAGACTGAAACCCATCAATACGTTCTTCTCCCTGTCTGGTTACTAACCTATCGTAACGACAAAGGGACAGATGATTCAAAAAAACTGTTCTACTTTGCTATGAATGGCCAGACTGGTAAGGTGAGTGGCAAACTGCCAATCGATAAAACCAAATTAAGTCTATTCGCTTGTGGAGTTGGAATAGCAGTCTTTCTCCTTGTCCTATTAGGAGGTTACTTTATATGAAATCCATAATTAGATTCCTTATAGGAAGTTTGTTGCTTATGATTCTATTAGTCGTAGGTAGTCAATCAGTTCAGGCTCAAAGTACGATTTTTGATCTGGCTAACCTTTTTTCAGATAGCCAAAAATCTGAGATTGAAGAAAAAATAGCAACCTTTAAAAAGAATACAGGTATGGATGGTGCTGTGGTTACAACAAATGATACAGGTGGCAAATCTGCCCAGGCATACGCTGACGATTTCTATGATCAACATAACTTAGGAGTCGGAACAAATCGCAGTGGCTTCTTATTTCTAATTGATATGGACAACCGGACATACTATATTTCAACTATGGGAAAAATGAAAGAACTACTCACCGATGGACGCATTGACAAAATGCTAGATCATGCCGAAGATGACATGGTTGATGGCAATTACCATCTCGCAGCTCTGAGCGTTCTTAAAGATGGAATTAAGTATAGTGATCGCTATCAATACGATGCCGCTTCAGGTGAGTTTAAACGCATTTACAAGCTAACTCCACTAAAAACCTTAATCGCTGTAATCGCAGCAGTAATAGCTGGCATAGCTAGCTATTCATCAGTTTACGGAAGTTACAATTTAAAACGCTCTACCTATAAGTATTCCTACCGAGAAAAAGGAAACCTTAACCTTACTCAAAAAGAGGACCAATTAATCGACACGTTTACAACTACTCGACATATTCCTAAACCAAGCAATAATAGTGGCAGTGGTAATGGTAGTAGTGGTGGCGGTCACGGTGGCGGTGGCCGTAGTTTTTAGTAATAAATAATTAAATAAAGGTAACTAAAATTTATGGAGCTGAATCAATTAATGATTTGGCTCTATTTTTATTTTAATCTAAACATAAAAGTCAAAGGTTAAGGAGGTTTCCTTACTATCATCCTATAACCAAAAAACAGTACTCTCAATCACTTGAGAACACTGTCAACTTACTATAAAATACCTACTTGCTAAAATTAGAATTAATAAATTAAAATAACATAATAGAATATCTCGCCCTCGAAAAAAGGACGAACGTTTGTATGATAATGAATAAAGAATAATGAGTAAGCCTATCGCAAAGATGGCTTTTCAAGACTTAACAAATCTCTATTAGAAGTAACTATATTTCTAATTCAATTCATTGTCATGTTATACTTAAAATAAAAACGGAGGAATCCACAATGCCAATTGCAACATATTTTACATTTGAAGATCAATCAAAAGAAGCGATTACATTTTATGAACAAGTTTTTGAAGCAACCTGTTCTGATTTAGTCACTTATGCTACCTTAGAAATACCTGATTTAGATGAGCATAGTCAAAAGATGGTCATGAATGCTAGTATTGAAGTTGAAGGACACACAATTATGTTTTCTGACACACCAAGTTTTATGAATAAAATTCCTTATGGTAGAAATGTTGGTTTGGTCATAGAACTAACTGATCCGGATAAATTGACAGACTATTTCACACAGCTATCTGTATCTGCAACAAATGTCATGCCTTTACAAAAAACAGAATGGTCAGCCTTGTTTGGTCAGGTAACGGATAAGTTTGGTATTAATTGGTCGTTTAATTTGATTTAGATTTTAAACTAACCATAATTTGCAAAATTGAACACCGCCTAAACGAACTTGGGGCGTAAGTCTTAATGAATAAACCAGATACCAATCAACTTGATTGACATCTGGTTTATTTTTTTGTAAAGAAATAATACATTTTCATATATAAAAATTATCATATTAATTTAGGTTAACATCGTATAATAAATTTCAAAAATAGGATGTTATACACATGAAAAAATTGTAAAGTAGGTTTTATCTTTTAGTCTATTGATTTCAGCATCACTCGGAGCGACTATATTAGCAAAGGCTGAACAGATCTTTACTACAAGTACGTCAGAAGGAAGTAATACATTTTCTGACGAACAAGAGAGCCCAATAGAATCAAGTGGGGAACTCGATGATTATTTTTCCCCATCTGTTATTGAAGATAATTTTCGTTCTTCAGTTGAAAATCCTATTCAAAAAAAAGTTGGCCCTTGAAATTTATTAGCTATCAAAATCACTCCAAACACTAATAATGTTACTGTTAAAATTACGACTATTGGAGTAGATTCATTAGATAGAGTTGAAGTGACAATGAGAGCTAAGAAACAAAAAGTTGGACTGATCGAAAAATTAAATAACAAGTGGAAAAACTCTTATAACTTCTAAAAATTATTGTTTTAAATTATTCCTACTTCTCATTTTTAATCAAAAAAACAGTGCTCTCAATCATTTGAGAACACTGTCAACTTACTATTTAGTAGAGGCACATGGCGGCACCTAATATGTGCTGCTTCCTTCCAGATCTGACACGCTTACCAAGCCCACCATTGCCCTAGCCTTGCGGCAAATACTATTGTACCTTATTTTTTTATTTATAGCTAGCTTTTTCTAAAAAAAAATTAATGAGTTATTTCCCAGCTTCGCGAAGTCTCAAAATGATGAGCTTTTTGCTCTGCTTCTACAACAATTTCTTTTGGAAATGACAAAACATTTAAAAGTTTTAACGCATTTCTCGTCTTAGCTGGTCCTGGGTACAACACATAATCAAATTCAATCCCTTCACCTTCAGTCACACTCTCTTCAAAATGAATGTTATCGCAGCTCTCATCTAACATTTCCGTCAACTCTATATCATGAGTAGCCACAAATGCCAATCCTTTACTATCAGATAACCATTCAACAATAGAAGATGAGGCAGCAATCCGTTCGATGGTATTAGTCCCTCTCAGAATCTCATCCACAAAACAATAGCTAGTTTGCCCCTTTTCTACCTGCTGAATAATTCGTTTAACCGATTTTATTTCTGCAATAAAATAAGAATCGCCTTTAAAAATATCATCCTCTAGAGCCATGGAACTTAAAATGTGACCATGCTTCATTTTCCAAGATTTAGCACAAGCAAATCCAATCGTTTGGCTTAATAAGGCATTAATCGCTACCGCTTTGATATAGGTTGATTTACCAGAAGCATTAGAACCAGTCACTAAAGTCGCACGCTTCCAGTCAACTGGATTAGCAACCGGCTCGCTCAACAGTGGATGATACATCTCTACCCCGCTCACCTGAGTCTCTTGGCTGAACTGGGGCTTGCACCCATACGGCATCAAGCTTCTGAAATTCAAAACCGCAATCGCTGCATCGATATTACCAATCGTTTCCAACAACTCAATTGCAGCTTGCTGATGACTATCTAATTTCTTCAAGACTAAATTATATGAAATAAATGGCAACATAAACGCTATATTAATATATTCAAATAATAGTTCTGCTTCCGAATTGCTCTTAAATCGAAACGCAAAGCCAACATTAGTAATAAGCTTTAGTTCTTTCGACAACCTTTGAAGTTTTTCTTGCAGCGGTTGAGACACTTTGGCTATGTTGCCACTTTGAGAGACGACTCCCACTAAATAGTTCATACTCATCAACTCACGTTCTAGATGCTGCTTCTTTTGCATATAAACAATTACATTTACAACAATAGCTCCAATTGCCACTAGAGCAAACGAGGCCATCTGAGTGATAAGTAGTAGCAACATAGAAAGAACTGGTAACGCACCTAAAAAATAATAGATTAGAGGGTTTCCTAATTCATTCTCTCGAGGGTTATTTAAGTAATGCCAAACAAAATTTTTATCACGCTTTCCAGTTCTTGCCAAACGATATTGCATGTCCGCACGCGCCTGAGAATTCTCAGAAAAATAAGTAATTAATTTTTCAAACTCTTGATTTTCAGTCTCATTTAGACTAAAACCTCGCATCTTCTGATACAGTCGTTCAGCGCCTATGCTCGATTTCGTCGCATTGATTAACTCAAATACTCTCATCATGTCTAAATCGTGCCACGTAATATCGTCAATCAAGCTATCGCTCGGATGCAGCTTACTATAAATTTCCCAAGCTTCCTTTAAACTTTCTTCCTTATCAAAATGTGTAATAGTTGGCACTTTTTGCCAGTCTCTTGCGATTCGTCGTTTTAAAAATAACCGCTCCCGAATTCCCAAAACAATAATTAAAACAATCACAAATATAATCGCGCCACTCATAAATATGGCTTCATTAATCATCTAATTGCTCCTTTTTTTTACGCTTTTTTTCCTCTCTAAGTTCTCTAAAAAAAGTCGTTAATATTGCGCCACAGCGCTCTTCTAGTATCCCGCTCTCTACATATGCCTGATGGTTAAAACGCTGATCTTCTAGAAGATTTAATAGCGTTCCAGCCGCTCCCGCCTTAGGGTCAGCTGCACCATAATAAACCTCTGCTACTCGTGATAAAATCAACGCGCCACCACACATCGGACAAGGTTCTAATGTGACAAATAACTGACAGTCCTCTAAACGCCAATTGCTTAAATTTTGACAAGCCTCTTGAATGGCCGCCATTTCAGCGTGAGTCGTCGCATCTTGACTTGTTTCCCTTAGATTATGACCACGGCCAATAATTTTCCCTTGATGAACAATTACTGCGCCTATGGGAACCTCTTTTAACTTGCGAGCTTTTTCAGCTTCTATTAACGCTTCCTCCATAAATCTTATTTTATCTTCTTGACTCACTGATGACGTTCGTTCCATAATTCCCCTCACTTTAACACTCGTTTACTCTATTATACCAAAAGCCAAGCTTTTTCAGATATTTTTCTTCATTTTATTTAACCTTCACGATTTAAAATAATAACCTCTATACTTTTTTTGCTGTTCCATTATTGATACTGTGTTAAACTAACACTATAAACTAATAAACGAATGGTGATAATATGGATAAAATTCAATTACAAGATATTTATACGTTTGGCGAGATCGTACCTTCACCACTGGACAACGATTTCCATCTAAATATTCCTTTAGATGGCAACTGGTTTGCTTTACCAAAAGCTCAACTAACAGCAACAGAAATTAATTTATTAACGGCCCTCTTTCTTGAAAAAAATGATGTCACAATCAATGACGAGCAACATCCTTGGTACGGCTTCTTATTCGAAGGTAAACCTATCGAAAATGTAGCTGGCTCTTATCGAATTATTCAATTTAACCTGATTAATACAAATCAAAAACAATCGCGCCAAGAGTGGCTCGATGCCTTTTCTAGTATGTTTAACAAAGTAGCGGATGCCTTTTTCTTAACCGAGTCTTATGGGATTATAGTTGAAGAAAAAAGTAAAAGCTCCTACTCCCTTGAAGAATTAGAAGGGATTTTATTGACTCTAGAAAGTGACTTTATATTTAAAACAAAAGCCTTTCTTGGTAGCTTTCTTAATGTAAGTGACGGCTTCCCACGTTTTTTCCAAGAAGAAAAGCAAATTTTTTTAGAAGAACTACCAACTATCAAGAGCAAATCAGCTTTCTCGCTCTCCCAAGTTGCTCTTCATTTCTTCACAAAAAATATGGTGAAAAAAAGTTTAATCATGCAAATATTTAAAAAGAAATTGTCCATTGATGGTGAGATGCAAGACATTATTACAGCTCTTTGGAACAATCAAGGTAATATTAGTTCAACCGCAAAAGAATTATTTATGCACCGAAATACCCTTCAATACCGACTAGAAAAATTTCACGAACAAACCGGCCTCTCTCTTAAAAGTATGGACGATTTAGTCTTAAGTTATTTATTAGTTGCCTAAAACAAAAAAGATGCCACCTCAATCGAGATGGCATCTTTTTAAGCAAATGATTCAACAAAATTAACTAAATGATCTTTAACATCCTCAGTCACTTCGCGAACATTTTTTCCTGTCACACTAATTTTATTTCGGCTGTCCTTTACTTTACTCAGAATACCGACCACTGATTCTATTTCTTCATCTGACAAGTCATCGACAATGTTTAGTAGCTTCTCGCTACCATTTAATTTATCATTGACAAATTTTTTAACTTTGTGACGATTTTGCGTTTCTTTTATGGTTCTAATGACTTTTTCTGAGACAACCACAGCCATTGTTGTACCTACTAACGCGGTAACACTTAACCCAAGTAACACTTTAGTTGATGTTTTCATTTTTTCAGCCCCTTTAATTAGTTTCTAATACAATTATAGCACTATCTGCCAAATTCTCCCACTAATCCCTCCGGTTTCCAAAAATCATCACTAATCTCAATAATTGAAGGAACGTCGCAATTGCAGCCGCTACATAAGTTAAAGCAGCTGCCACTAAAACTTTTCTAGCCATCTGTAATTCTTCATCGTCTAAAAAGTGATTACTCTGTAAAATAGCCAACGCGCGACGAGAGGCATTAAACTCGACTGGTAATGTCACCACTTGAAAAATAAAGGCCACCGAGAAACAAACAATTCCCAACGTAATTAAAAATTTTCCAAAAAACAAGCCAGCAATAATCAATGGCATTGAAATAGTTGACCCAATATTAGCAACTGGTACCAAAGCAGAACGCAATTTTAATGGTAGATAACTTCGACTATCTTGAACTGCATGTCCACATTCGTGAGCCGCTACCCCTATAGCCGCTACAGAGGTCGAATCCGCCACAGTTTCAGACAGACTCAAAATTTTATTTTGAGAATTATAGTTATCCGTTAAATCACCCGATATTTTCTGAACACCCACGCCTTCCACCTCTGCAGCCCGTAGAATCAGCTGGGCAACTTGAGTACCTGTATACCCTTTTTTGTTACTATATTCTGCATATTTTTGAAAAGTGCTATTAACATAACTAGATGCTGCAAGTGATAATAACATTCCAATAATAACTAAAATAAATGTATTGTCCCAATAAAATCCCATTGGCATAAACATCTCATAATCCCCCTTTAATTTTCTTTCTGATACTATTAGTTTATCATGATTTTCCAAATCTTACTTGAAATAAGTGTGAAGGCTTTACGAAAAAAAAGAAACCTTTTCAGGCTTCTTTTCTAAATTTTTTTCACAAATTCAGATTTCAATTTCATTTGTCCGAAACTACCCACACGACATTCAATATTATGATCAGAGTTATCATTCGGGTCAATTAATCGAATATTTTTTACAGTCGTCCCCTGTTTAATTGCCGTTGAACTTCCTTTAACTTTTAAATCTTTTATAACCGTAATGCTATCGCCGTCTTCTAGCTTATTGCCATTTACATCTTTAACAACTAATACGACCTCTTCCGAAATAACTTCATCGGTAGACCATTCATGCCCACACTCCGGGCAAATATATAAATTACGATCTTCATAGGCATAGCTTGACTGACACTCTGGACAATTTGGTATTGACATTATAATTTCTCCTATTCGTTTATCATTTACTATAAACAGGGTATCATATTTGAGAAAAAATGCAAAATCCCTTCGGAAAATGATAAAAATTTAATTAATATATTCTAAAAAAGCCGCCTTTTTTTAAAATGAAATTGAAAAAAAGATTATTATTTTTACTGCTCCTCGCTTTTCCCATCTAGTTCCATCAACAAAATAAAAAAACATCCTAAAAAAAGGTTTTTTGTATAACACTGCTCTCAAAAATCTAGTTATATAACAAATTATTCTAAAATTAAACTATCTCTATCTTCAACTCTCCTTAACTAACAAAAATTTCCAATTATTATCGTTCATTTTACTACCCTTTTCAAAATTATTGATAAACAATATTATCGTTCATTTAAAGATTAATATTAACATTTCCCCTTTAAATAATGTTATACTTAAAAAGTACGTGTTAACAAACTTGCACTTTTTTATAGAGTTCTATACCGCTTCTCCATCAATTTGATGTTATCAATTACACAATAAAAAAAACTATACTTGCTGAATAAAGTGCCATTAAATAACAAACTATTACATTTGTCTAAGGAGGATATTATGAGAGAATTACTCGACTCATCAACAAAAAGACGACTTGAAATTTTAGAGCAACTTAACCGTTCATCAGATTGGATCAGCTCCAACGAACTGGCTAACACTAATAAAGCCTCTTTAAGAACCATCAATAGTGATGTTCATTTCTTGAAAGAGAATTGGTTTCCGCATTTAATTATTGAGACCTCAAAGAAAAATGGCGTTCGTTTAAGTACCCCACCAAGTAGTCACGCCTCTGTTGTTTATAACAATGTAATTGAGAATTCGGAAGCCTTTCAACTATTAGAAAAAATTTTTTTTAATCCAGATATCAACCTTGAAGACTGGGAGGAAGAAATGTTTATCAGCGAATCATCTCTATATAGGATTTCCAATCAGCTAATCAACTCCCTCTCACATTACGATTTAGTGTTACAAAAAAGACCTTGTCGCGTAGCAAATATTAATGAGCTATACGTCCGCTATTTTTATACAACATTCTTTTCAGAGGTTTACGGCATCCATGATTGGCCATTTGCTATTGATCGTCGAAAAACAGTTTTAATGGCTCAAGAAATTTTTGAACAATCCGGCTACCAAGTAGATGAAACGATGCATTTAAATCTGGCCTATATTTTAGCTGTTAGCCTTGAGCGAATTAGTCAAGGCCTCTATACAACCATCTCACATCCTGAACGAATAACAGATGCTCATCGCGAGCCCTTCTATCAAGTTGAGGATAAGATTAACGATATTATTGCCGTACTTGATTTAAAACTTAACAATCAAGTTTTAGACGATTTAATTAATTCAATTTATTTTATTAAAGCATTGATGATCGATCAAATCGACATACACACACTTAAGAAAAAACTGGCTCATTTCTTAGAATTAATAAAAGAGGCACTGGATCTTGAAATTGATGACCACAGTCGCTTGAACATCAAAAATGTCCTAACCTTTACCTATTTAGAACATCTCGTTTACCCATTCGATGACTTTATTTTATTTGATCGTTATGAGTTTAACGGAACTGCCATCCGCAATAATTTTCCAGCATTCACTAAAGTGGTAGAAAAAGGCTTGAAAGATATGGAAGAAGAAATGGACTTTCCTTGGTTAAGTCGGTTTAAAAATAAAGTCATCTATTGGATTATGGTTAAATGGAAAAGATTGCCAACCATTCTCGAAAATAAGAAAGAAAAAGCTAATTTAATGATTTTTAGTGATTTGGGAGAAGAACATGCCAACCTATTAGCTGAGATGATTATCAAAAACTTTGGAACTAAGGTTAAAATAAGTGTCTATAAAGGATCGATCATTTTTTTAGAAGATGAAGATAGAAGTCAATTAGACGGTTATGATTACTATGTTACTACTTTTTTCGAAGAAATTATTCCTGCCGATAAAATTATCGTGGTTGACGCCATTCCCTCTGATCAGGATTGGGCTAAAATTAGGCGCGCTATCAATAAAATAAATAAAATTGACCCTGCAGTATTAAATTATTTAAAAGCAAATACCTAGCCTAAAGAAGGAGATGTTCTCTTGCAACAATTACCAAAAGAACTAGCCCTTATCAATGCGATATTGATTAATATCTCCCTTATTATCAGTACGATATTATCATACTATTTTGTCTCTTTACATGTAGCGACAAAAAAGAACCGCTCAAATTTAACCTTTGTTTCTGGTAATCTATTCACTAGAGGGACGTTCAGCACTAATTTAATTGTTGGCCTCTCTTTAGGAATTATCAGTTTTATTCTATCCATTAATCGCATTACTCTCTTCGGTGAAAGCAATGGCGTAGATATGCGCTACGTTATGATTTTCTTTGCTGTTCTCTATGGATCGGATGTTTTAGGTATTTTGACCTCCATCACTTTAATTGGTTTAAAGTATGTCAGCTATGTCAAAACGATGTCCTCTATCACCTTTACAGAGTATTTTAACAATCTTGTTTTTACAATCCTACTATTGGCTTTATGTATTTATATGCGTCATAAAAAAATTTCTATTTGGCCCGCCCATTTCATTTTTCTGATTGTTTTTATGATTCTTCGATTAGTTCTATTTTCGTTTTATTTTCATCCGTTCTTTCAAACACGTAAACTAACTGAATTTGGCGTTTATTTGGTCCTTTACTCCGTTATTTTCTTACTTGCTACGTTCATTATTAATGCCGCGGTCTCCGTTTCTCAATCCGTTCACGTCTATCGAACTGCGGCTATTTACGATAGCCTAACAGGTGTCTATAATAAAGAATCCTTTCACTTCTTTTTAGACTATGTAGCAAATAAAATTTCCAAAGATCAAGGTGGAAGATTATCACTCTCTGTTATCGATGTAGATAACTTTAAACAAATAAATGATAATTTTGGTCACCCTGTTGGTGATTTAGCCCTGAAATACGTCGCTCACGTATTAAGCCAAGAACAGATAGAATATCGACATTATATTTGTCGAATAGGCGGAGACGAGTTTGCTATCATTCATAATGAATCTCCAGAGGAAGCAGAGGGGTATTTCAAGCAAATTTTTGACATATTAGAACAGTCACCGTTCACTTTTGAAGATGATCCTATTAATATAGAGTTATCCGTCGGCCTCACTCATTTTGATATCAACGGGGCATTTGACATAGAAAGAGCCTTCCAAGAAGCCGACAATGCTTTGTATCAAGCTAAAAATAATGGCAAAAAACAATTAGTTATTACTCATAATTATTCAATGACATAGTCAGAAAAACGCGAGACAACTCTCACGTTCTTCTGGCTCTTTTAGTATCAGTCCTCTACTTTTTGATATTAACGAAAAAATACACTAGACTTACTTACTATTTTTTAGTAAAATAAGACTGGTTCAAAAAATAGAATGTGAGGAAGCCAATGACAAAACTTTTAGCTATTAAAGCACACCCATTAACTCCAAGAGAGTCAAAATCAATGAAAGCTCTTGAACAATTTATTACAGCCTACAAACAAACTAACGGGGAAGACACTGTTGAAGTTCTTGATGTTTTCGAATCAGAAATCCCTGAAATTGATCATACGTTACTATCCGCTTGGGGCCTATTGCGCTCTGGAACAGACTTTGCTGACCTAACTTCAGCACAACAAACTGCCGTTAGTCGATTCAATGAATTGACAGAACAATTCTTAGCAGCAGATAAAATCGTCATCGCAAATGCATTATGGAATCTAAGCGTTCCTACTCGCTTAAAAGCTTGGATTGACACTGTCAATGTAGCTGGTAAAACATTTAAATATACAGAAAGCGGCCCTGTTCCCTTGACTGAAGGTAAAAAAGTATTGCACATCCAATCAAACGGTGGCGAATACAATGGGCAAGACTTTGCTTCACAATATGTTAAAGGAATTATGAACTTTGTTGGTGTTGAAGACTACCATCAATTATTTATTGAAGGTGTCGATCACCATCCCGAACGCGGAGAAGAAATTTTACAAACGGCATTAGATAGTGCTGCTGAACTTGGCACTTCCTTTTAAGCACAAATTAAAACAACGTTTCGTCAATTGACAAAACGTTGTTTTTCTATTTATTCATCTAATTCGTGTGTTTCGACAACAGGCTCCTCTTCGTATAAACCTGATTTATCCCGATACCAGTCAAACACATGTGTCACCACTACTTTAAGCGCCGCATAGCCTGGAATACCGATAATTACCCCAACTACACCAAACAGTTTACCAGCTGTCAATAACACAAAAATAATCGTCACTGGATGAATCTTTAACTGACTGCCTAATACTAAAGGTGAAACAAACCGCCCTTCAATAACTTGCTCAATAAAGAAAACGATAATCACTTTAATTAACATAGAAGGCCCTACAACTAATCCTAAAACTAAGGCCGGTATTGTTGCCAATGCTGATCCCAAATAAGGAATCAAATTCAAGAAGCCTGCCAAAATTCCAAGAGTTATACTATAATCTAAACCAATTAAACTAAAACCAATAACAAACATAATCGCAACTGCAAATGCAACTGTCAGTTGACCACGAATATACTGAGACACTTGATTATTGATATCTACCAAAACATCTGTCGTTGGCTTGCGAGCCTTAGTTGGTAAAAATCGGACAAAGTAAGAGGTCATATCTTTTCCATCTTTTAACAAATAAAACAAGATAAATGGAGTCGTAATCACTGTTACTACCACGTTGGCAATCGTTCCAATAAAGCTTCCGATTCCCTTAAATGTTGTTTTAGATAAATTTTTAACAATATTTCCAATACTGTCAAAAAGACTTTCACTAATTTTTTCCAGCTGATCCACATATTGATCAAACATCGGATGACCTAACCATTTAGTGGTTTGATTCTCAATCGTCTTCCAATAATCAGGCCAATTGTTCAAGAAACTCAATGTTTGTTCTTGAATCTTTGGCACCAAGATGATAAATCCCCAAGCAATCAACGCAATAATCCCAATAAAAATTAAGGTGATGGCCCAGACCCGTTTCACACCCTTTTTTTCCAGCATGTTCACCAATGGATTCAAAAAATAGAAAAGAATGCCGGCAAAAACAATGGGAAACCCAACAATTCCAAAAAATTGCCAAACTGGTGTAAATAAGTATGAAACTTTAGTAAATACTAAAATAATTAATAAGCAAAGTAAAATAACAAGAAGACCTGTCACAACTTGATTATTTAGAAACCATTTCCAAAACCACGATGCCTTACTTTGCTCTGTTTCTTTTTTGTTCATAGCGACCTCCTAATAACTAATGATAAGTAATGATTGTTCCTTCAGTAAGATGAGGCATATCAAAAGGCGTCACATAAATGGCATTAACTAAACTATCCTCAGCTGGTGCGTCTTTAAAAACAACCGTTACATGCCCAATTGAATTAAGATGGTTAATAGCAAGATGTCCAACATGAGTAATGGTATAGTCTTGTTTGTCAAAGGAGATTTTTCCTCCCTCTTTCAATTCGATTGGTTGTGCCGCTGTTTTGAGATCTTGAATAATCGAAACTCGCTTCAACTCCTCAGTAGCATCTTTTCCGAATAAAATTAACATTTTGTCTTTAGCATCGATTGCTTGAGAACCGATATGCTTAACTATTCCTTGTGTCATGTGTCTGCTCCTAATCTATTTTTTCTATGGGAAGGTCTTTTATAACAATTAAACCACTTCAAAAAGAACATCTCTCCTCTTTTATTGTACCACAAACCACTCAGAGGTATGTGATTGAAACTACACAGTTAAGTGAATCTTTGTTTTTCTGTAAAAAACAACAACTTTTTTCACTCCTTTCTTTTCAGATAAGACCGATTCTATGCTATACTTTGGTTATAATGATTGAAAGGATGGCGGTTATGTTAGAAAAAATTATTTTAGGAACTTATACAAAAAGAGAAAGTAAAGGAATCTATCAGATTTCTCTTGATACCGAAAAGAAAGAACTTGTTGATTTTAGTCCACTAATTACGGAAACTAATCCTACTTATGTTGGTATTGCCAATGATAATCATTTATATTCAATGACTATTGTTGATGGAAATGGTGGAATGGCTGCTTATCGACCTGAGGCAGACGGCCGCTACACATTACTAAATGCTGTAACTGAAGAAGGTGCGCCTCCGTGTTATGTTGGAATTGATAATGATAAACGCTTAGTTTTTGGTGCAAATTACCATAAGGGCCAAGTGTTATCCTATAAAGTTCAGGAAGATGGAACCATTCAATTAGTTGATAAAATTCAACATGAAGGAAGTGGTCCACACGAAAACCAAAAAAGCCCTCATGCCCATTACACTGATTTGACGCCAGACAAACGTCTTGTTGCCTGCGACCTAGGAAATGATGGGGTGTATACCTACGATATTGCTGAAGACGGAAAACTAACTGAAGTTGCTGTCTATCATGCTGCACCAGGTACTGGTCCTCGTCATTTAGTCTTTCATCCAAATGGGACAACAACTTATCTTTTTGGTGAATTAGCCAATACCATTGTTACCTTGAGTTACGATGCTACTACTGGTAAATTCGAGACACTTGATACTGTGTCTACCTTGCCTGCTGACTTCACCGACTTCAGTGGTGGTGCCGCTATTCGCATCTCGCAAGATGGAAAATTTGTTTACGCATCAAATCGCGGCCATAATTCAATCGCCGTTTTCAAAACAATCTCTGATGGGAAAGCCTTAGAGCTTGTGCAGTTAATTTCTTCAGAGGGAGACTTCCCTCGGGATTTCGCTTTAAATAGCACGGATGACTTTGTTGTGGTTGCTCATCAAGAATCAGATAATTTAACTTTATTCTCTCGCGATGCAGACTCAGGTAAACTATCATTGATTCAAAAAGATGTATATGCGCCAGAATGTGTGTGTACTTATTTCGTCAAATAAGCAAAAAAGTAGCGCCCCACTTTATTTAGTTGGGGGCTACTTTTTTATTATCCCCCGTCTTTCTATTTTGATATTAGCCTACAACAAAAAACAACGAGGATGGAGCTGTGACAAAAGTCGTTTATCGCACAATATACGTGAAATAAAATTGGGGCGTGACTTATGTCACAGCCCCGCCCTCGTTGTACAAATATTAGTGTAAAATTTTTCCTTCATGCAACTGATTATTCAGCTTCTTGAAGAAAGGTCTTAATTTAGGATAAATCCATACTCCTAAGACAAAGAATCCAATCGTGATCAAAACCAAAATGATAATAGCCTTCCACGCATTTGGCCAGTATATTCCTCCCACAGGTTCACGTAACAAATTAACTGCATGGGTAAATGGTAATAACGGGTTAATAAATTGGAAGAATTTCCCAGACATTTGAATAGGGTAATTCCCACCACCTCCAGAGATGGACAACACGAGAATAATAATCGCTGCTCCTTTACCCAAATTACCGAAAATCGCCACCAATACGTAAACCATCATCATAAAGGTAAAGCCTACTAAGAGAGCAAATAAGATACTTAATAACGGGCTCACAGCGTAAGTGCCTAATAGCCAATGATTTCCTAAACTAACAATCAACGCTTGGAAAAAGCCTACAATTAGATACGTGCCCATTCTAGCTAAGAATTGTTGACGTTTGGAGTATTTCTTTTTCTGCTCATCAGACAACTGAAATTCAGTTGAGGCAATACTAGAAAATAATACGGCTCCTACCCATAAACAAAGTGCTGTATAAAAAGGCGTACTAGCAGATCCGTTATTAGGGACTGGATAAACATCTTTTTGATCGACTACCACTGGGTTAGAAATGAAGTCACTTTCTGCGTTTGCATCAGATTTTAATAACCTAACAATTTCCTTTAGATCCACATCTTTTTGACCCTTGCGAATTAGCCCAGCCGCCTTATGAACGCCTGTACGAATATTTGGCCAATCTTCTTGAATCATTGTGGTAGCCATTTGTAAGGCTTCCTCAACTTGTGGCATTTTTTGATTAACCATATTTAACGTTTTAGTCAAATCATCCTCAATTTTTGGTAAGTCATTTTCTACAAAAGTGGCTGCCTTACTTAGTTTCGTTTCCAATTGTGGCAAGTCATTTTGGTACAAGTCGGCCGCTTTATTAATTCCGCTGACTATAGTCGTCATATTGCCATTTAAAATTTCATTGGCTGAATGAATTTCTTCTTTAACAGCTGGAAGCTCAGCTTGGTATTTTTCTAAAAAACCAATCGCTTGTGTCACTGTTTTAGTTGTATTAGTTAAAAGAGTATCCAATTGACTAATTAGTTGTTCATCCACAACTTTACTTGTAATCGTTTGAGCAGAGCTCAGTAATTCTTGCAATTGTGTTAAAAGAGGCGCTACTTTTTCCTTAATTGCCTCAGGTGTAATCACACTCAAAGCCTCTGAAATAGCCCCAGCTTCTTGACTAATTGCGGTTAAATGCTGTTGCAACTCCTCAGAAGACCAACTATCAATATTAGTAATCACATAATCAATATCAGCCTGAAGCGCTGGAATTTTCCCCTGTGCCCCAAGTAGCGTGTCAATAATCGGCTGTAAATTAGTGCTACCAGTCAATTCTTGAATTTGTTGCAACATCCCCACTGTAGAATCAATCATTTGGCTGAGAGACGTCAAATTATTAGTCAAATTACCAAGAGCCTCTTTGATCTCTGCTTTACTCTCTGGTGTTAATTCATGGTCTTTCAGTAATTCAGCCAGCTTTTGCGAACTTACTTCCACATCGCGTGCTATAGCTGAAATAATTTGAAAGCCTGTACCAACACCATCAGCAATTTGAGGCAGAGCTTTCTCGACTTCACCAATACTAGCAGAAACCTCTGGAATCATTTTATTTGCTGTTTCAGCTAATTTTTGGACATCAGGCAAGACAGTTTGAGCATTCTCAACAATCTCAACTCCCTTTTTAGCCTCACTAATTGCATCATTCATAATTCCCACAAGATCATCAAAATCATCGTCAATCGTTTTGATTTGACGGCCTGCATTTTCAATTTCAGGTATTTTATCCTGTAAAGTCAAAATCAGCTTACCTGATTCCTTAATTTGTGGCATCATCTTGTTGACCTCAATCAACTTGTCACCCATTTTATTGACTTCTGGCAGATACTTTATAAATTCATTCGCCTTATCTAGCTTTTCTTTATAATCAGGCATCTTTTTATTGAGCTCTACCACTTCTTTAGTATAGCCATCAATTTTATCTAAATTATCATCTAAAAGTATGATTTTACTTGTAATTTTATTGATACTTGCCATATTAGAATCCAAATCATAGCCTAAAGTATTAAACGTTTTGAGTAAGGTGTCACTAACGGTGCCAATAAATTCTTTACTAATCGTATCTTTTATTGCACCCGCTCCTTTATCCGTTATTTTAGGAGCAATAGCATTAATTTTTTGGTTAACACTGTACTTTATTTCTGGTTTCTTTATGTCTCCATCAATAAAGCTTACCAAGTTTTTCGAAAAGTTTTCAGGTAAATAAATTCCCCCGTAGTACTTACCACTCCGAACGCCTTTATCAAGTTCCGCCTTAGAATCAACAAAGCGCCAACCAACAGTTTTATTTTTTTTGAGATTAGTAATAATTTGATCCCCGATATTAACTTCTTTATCCAAGACCGTAACAGTTTTATCCTCTGAATAGACTGCTATTGAAATGTCTTTTGTATTGGAATATGGGTCCCAAAGTGCCGCAATATTAAACCATGCATAGAGTGATGGAATAATCATCAACGCAATAATCAACAAAAATGTCAATTTATTATGAAAGATCCGTTGCCAATCTAATTTAAATAATTCCGCAGTCTGTCTCAGACTCTTTTTCATTTCTTACCATCTTCCTTCACTATTAAATCTGATTCCAATCTCGTGTTGGAACTTCTACTTCTTTTTCAAAGACCTTCTCTAAGACTTCTCTAACAGAAACTTGACTTAGCCGCTCCTCCCAGAGACGGTCTGCTTCCGAAAAAAATGATGATACTATATTATGACCATTTTGAGCATATTCGTCAAATTCTGAGAACGCTCTCTGCAATACCCCAATATCAGGAAAAGTTTCTAAAGGACCTTCGATCGCTTCAACTATCTCAAGTAATGAAATATCAGAGGTATCCTTTTCTAAATAAAAGCCACCATTATTACCAGAAACACCACCAATCAGCTTGGATACTACTAGTTTACGCAGTAATTTTTTTACATATGATTGTGAGACAGATAATTTCGTATAGATACTTTCAGATGACACAGGTACCTCTTTTTGTTGCATGGCTAGCATCGCCATGATGGCTAAAGCCTGTTCTGTCGCATTCGTTAATTTCATGGTTGTCAACTCCTTCATTAAAACATATATCATTCAACTAATAAAGAAAACAGATCCTCTACTTACAAAATCCATTATAGATTTTTTTTATCTCTAATGCAAGTGTTTTGATTATTTTCAACAATCTTTTCATCCTCTTTCCAAAAACAACTAATCACAACTTTTTGCTATGAGTTTTTTCTAAAACAAAAAAGCCTCCTCTTTTCATTATTGAAAAGAACAAGACTCACTACAGGTTGTTTCGTTGTCCTAAACTACGTCACTTTGTTACGATCACATTAACTTCCATGCGCTAAAGCACTTAGAAATAAGAGTCATCGAACCAAAAAGATTTTATATCTCCCCTTCATAATAACACTTATGTGACTTACTAATCCCCATTTAAAAGAACAAAGCAACCAATGCGTGAAACCGTCACGCACCACCCTTTTTTCACAAATTTTTTTAATGATTTAAAACGTCTCTTTCTCGTACTACTGCTCACTTTCAAAAGAGTTTTACAAATTTCTATAAAAAACTTTGAAAAGTAGAAACCCAAAATCATGCGTGATAGTATCACGCATAAAATAACATTAAGTTAGCTCATTCATCCCTCAATAATGAAACAACTGATTTTCTACTTCATAAAAACTAGAAAACCAAACATCTAAAAACAGCTATATGGCTCGCTATACCTCATAAAAAAACAAATCAAGTCATGCGTGAAATCATCACGCATCATTGTTTTTTCACAAACTATGTTAACAACTTAAAACACCTCTTTTTCATACTATTACTCGCTTTCAAGTTGTCACTATCGTGTTTAATTTAACTCTTTGAAAAAGAGAAACCCAAAATTGTGCGTGATAGTATCACGCATATAATAACATCCAATTAACTTGATCGTCGCCTATTAAGAGAACAAGCTATAGTCAATACGAATTTATTACTTATTACTTTTCACAAATACACTTAATATCATCGCATACTCATAGTTTTGTCCCTCAATTATACCACTAAATTCCATGAATGAGTGGCTTTTAAATGAAAGTTGAAAATGACACAATGAGAGCTAAATAGCCTTACCACACCAAGCATAACCTACTTAGAATGCCAGTTTGACCAATCATCAAAAGAAATACGTGCAAAATTGCTAATCATGGTCAAAAAAAGAAGCAGAGCCTAAGCCCCACTTCTTATTTGTTTCACTTTAATTATGCTTTACCTTTTGAACCAAACCATTCAATTCTTTGTTTAACTAATTCAGTTACAGCTGTTGTTCCTGGCTCTAATAATTTACGAGGGTCAAAGCCTTTACCTTCAAGGTCTTTACCTTCTTCAATGTATTTACGAGTTGCAGCTGCAAACACTTCTTGACACTCAGTGTTTACGTTGATTTTAGAAACACCTAAAGAAATTGCTTTTTGAACTTGCTCTAAAGGAATACCTGATCCGCCATGTAAAACTAGAGGTTTGCCATCTGTAACATCAGCAATAGCTTTTAATGTATCAAAGCTTAAACCAGTCCAGTTTTCAGGGTAAGAACCATGAATGTTACCAATACCAGCAGCTAAGAAATCAATACCAGTGTCAGACATTTGTTTACATTCAGCTGGATCTGCTAATTCACCAGAACCAATGATGCCATCTTCTTCTCCACCAATACTACCAACTTCACACTCAACAGAAACACCTTTAGCGTGAGCTTTAGCTACAACATCTTTAGCTTCTTCTAGGTTTTTATCAAATGGATGATGAGAGCCATCATACATTACTGATGTATAGCCTAATTCGATACATTTCAATGCATCTTCATATTCACCGTGGTCTAAGTGAAGAGCTACTGGAACTGTAATTCCCATAGATTCAATTAAATCTTCAACCAAGTGAACACATAATTGATAGCCGCCCATATATTTTGCAGCTCCCATAGATGTTTGAATCATGACTGGAGAGTTAGACTCTTGAGCCCCTTTTAGAATAGCTTTTGTCCATTCTAAGTTGTTTGTGTTAAATGCACCAATTGCATATTTACCTTCACGTGCTTTTTTTAACATTTCTGTAGCTGATACTAATGCCATTTACAATTCCTCCTATAGTGGAAAACAATTTTTGTTAAGTCGAACTTAACTGACATACATATTTTAGCAGAAATAAGAGTACATTTCTACCTAAAAGCTGAAAATTCTCGCTTTATTTGAAAATCATTTCACATTTACAGTAAATTCTGTTGATTTTCTTGATACTTTCCGAAAATATTTTTAATAATTAACTTCAATTAATCAACTCATCATCATTAATCTGCTAGGGTTGCTCCAATAAATGACTTGAACAAGGGTTGAGGCCGATTCGGACGAGAAATCAATTCTGGGTGAAATTGCGCCGCTACATAGAATTTATGTTCAGGTAACTCAACAATCTCTACTAAACGATTATCTGGTGAGAGCCCTGAGAAGACCAGCCCGTGTTCCGCCATCACCGTGCGGTAATCATTGTTAAATTCATAACGGTGGCGATGACGCTCTTCTACAACACCTTGTTCACCGTATGCCTGCCACGCTTTACTTCCCTCTTTAAGTTGACACGGATATAATCCTAGACGCAAGGTCCCCCCTAAATCCGTAATCGATTCTTGGTCTGTCATCAAATCAATGATGTGATTCGTTACTTCTGGATTTGTTTCCGCTGAGCCTGCATCTGGTAAGTTAACAACATTACGGGCAAATTCGACACAAGCTAATTGCATGCCTAGACAAATCCCAAGGAATGGCACATTATTTTCTCGAGCGTAGCGAATCGCTTCAATTTTCCCTTCTAAGCCTCTATCACCGAACCCACCAGGAACTAAAATCCCATCGGCCTTTTCCAGTAATTGGTTGACATTAGCTGCTGTTACAGTTTCCGAGTCAACCCAATCCAACTCGATGTCAGCATCATACTCAAAGCCTGCATGCTTCAGAGCTTCAACAACTGATAGGTACGCATCTGGCAATGCCACATATTTACCTACTAGGGCAATACGCGTGCGACGTTTCAAATTAAGGACACGTTGTTCAAGAGCTTGCCAGTCGCTCATATCCGCCTCAGGAGTCTCTAATTTCAAATGATCACAAACGAGTTGATCCATTCCCTGCTTCTGTAAATTCAAAGGAATTGAGTACAAGGTCTCTACATCTAAAGACTCAATCACGGCCTCAGCTTCAACATCACAGAATAATGCTAGTTTATCTTTGGTTGATTGAGGGACAGGTTGCTCTGTTCGCACAACTAATAAGTTAGGCTGAATCCCTAAACTTCGTAATTCTTTTACGCTGTGTTGCGTAGGCTTCGTTTTCATCTCACCTGCTGCCTTTAAATAAGGGATTAAAGTAGTGTGGATATACATCACATTATCGGCCCCAACATCCCGTTTCATTTGACGCAGCGCCTCTAAAAATGGCAATGACTCAATATCCCCGACAGTTCCTCCTACTTCTGTAATAATCACATCTGCACCAGTCGTTTCTGCTGCTCTCATGATGCGACTTTTTAGTTCATCTGTAATGTGAGGAATAACTTGAACGGTTGCACCTAAATAATCTCCCCGTCGCTCCTTCTTTAATACTTCTTCATAGACTTTCCCGGTTGTCACATTGGAGTACTTGTTTAAACTAATATCAATGAAGCGCTCGTAATGGCCTAAATCTAAATCGGTTTCTGCCCCATCATCTGTGACAAATACTTCTCCATGTTGATACGGACTCATAGTACCAGGATCGATATTAATATACGGATCAAATTTTTGAATCGTTACCTTCAATCCTCTATTCTTTAGCAAGCGACCAAGCGAAGCTGCTACAATCCCTTTTCCAATGGACGAAACCACGCCACCTGTTACAAATATATACTTCGTCTTCATTTCAAAAACTCCCTCTTTCTACTATTTCCGGGGGGAACAAAAATCTAGCATAACATATTCTAAAGAGCCTCTTTTCACCGGCCACCTCCATTGCTCAACATCCAACTGCTCTATTCGTCAGTTTAACAACAAAAAACTCCCTATTCTTAACTGAATAGGGAGCATAAAATACGTACGTTTGAACAGTCCTTTTTCAAGGGTGCCCAATAAAAATAATACAAGGTAATTTCCTTCAGGTCAACCAAAAACCATGTTATTTATTTAAAAAGTTGGTATTTTAATAAAAACCAGAGCCATTTTCACTTGTATTGATCATAATATTTTTTGTTTGACTATAAGCATCGAGCATTGACTTGTACGTCTCACGGCCAATCCCAGACTGCTTATACCCGCCAAAAGGTGCCCCAGCTGGAATTGAATTATAAGTATTAACCCAAACACGTCCTGTCTCTAATTGACGACTAACCGTTAAAGCTGTGTTTAAATTCTCAGTCCAAACGCCACCACCTAAGCCGTAAATAGAATCATTAGCCATCTCGATAACATCGTTAGCATCTTTAAATTTAATCACTACTGCAACTGGCCCAAAAATTTCTTCTTGTGCAACTAACATCTCATTTGTTACATTTGTTAGTAATGTCGGCGCTACAAAACACCCTTTATCAAGGCCGTTTTCAACTAGACGATGGCCACCAACAGCAACTGTTGCCCCTTCAGCCTTTCCTTTTTCAATGCAAGCTAAAATATCATTGACTTGCTTTTCATTGATCTGAGCGCCCATTTGAGTGGTCTCTTCCCAAGGCATCCCAACTGTTACTTTGCCAAATTCTTCAATTAGACGGTTAACAAATTTGTCATAAATGCCCTCTTGAACAAAGATGCGTGATCCCGCACAGCATACTTGCCCCTGATTAAATAGAATCCCAAGTTGAGCCCCATCAACCGCTTTTTCAAATGGCATATCATCAAAGAAGATGTTAGCTGACTTTCCACCTAATTCTAAAGTTGCTGGCACAAGTCGTTTTGCCGCTGCGATGCCGACATTACGGCCAACCTCTGTTGAACCAGTAAAGGCCAATTTATGAATGCCTTCATGATGTAGCATGTACTCGCCAGACTTAGAGCCACGACCTGTGATTACATTTAAAACACCTTTAGGTAAAATCCCTTGAATCAAGCGAGCGAATTCTAAAATGCTCAATGATGTACTTGAAGATGGGTGGATAATGATCGCATTGCCTGCTGCTAAGGCAGGAGCAATTTTCCACGCAGCCATCAAGAATGGGAAATTCCACGGAATAATTTGGCCAACTACCCCAATCGGTTCTTTAAGAACCAGACTTAAAACGTCTTCATTAATTGTTTGAGCCGCTCCCTCTTCACTGCGAATCACACCAGCAAAATAGCGAAAATGATCTGCACCAAAAGGAATATCAATATTAGACGTTTCTCGGATTGGCTTACCATTATCCAATGATTCAACCATCGCCAAGTGTGACGCATTTTCCTCAATCACATCCACAATTTTTAACAACAACTTGCTTCGTTCTTCAATACTTACCTGACGCCACTCTTTAAGCGCTTTATTAGCCGCCACAACAGCTGCGTCAACATCTGCGTCTGTTGCATCAACGAATGTTGCTAGCTGCTCACCATTAGCAGGACTTTCTGCCGTAATAAGCTTGCCTTCTGTTCCAGTTGTCCATTCACCATTAATAAATAGACCATATGATTCTTGTAATTCAACATTCTTAACCATTTAATTACCTCCATTTTTTAGAAAGATTGTTGTATTAATTATTGTATCGCTTTCAAATAGAAAAGCAAGTCTTTTTTTCTAATTAAAAGGATGTATACCAATCCAAATTTCAGTTAATTACGATAAAAAGAAACAGCTATCACTCGTTGCTTGCTGTGAAAGCTGCTTCTCTATAAAGTCAATTAGCTATTAACGAAGAAGTTTTTTACCAATTCCTTATTTTCTTCCGCAAAAGAATCATTATGAGAACTAACTCGCCCATAATCATAGGCATCTGGTTCAATATATTTCTTAGCCTGATTGACAGCATTACAAGCGTCTTGAAAAGCACCAGCAATCAAATGAAGCTTGCCCTCGTGTTTAACAACGTCACCTGCAGCAAAAATCCCTGGAACATCTGAACAATTTGTAGCCGCAGTTTGAATATAATACTCATCCACTGTCACTAGTCCCACACTATTTGTTTCAAAAATGGTGCTCTCATAATCAAAGCCATGATTTATCACAACACAATCAACTTCTAACTCCTTATCAAGCTGAGTCGCCGTTTCTTGTAAAACTACTCGCTCAATCTTTGTGGCATCAGCGTTGTTAGCGATTAGGGATTTGATGGTGTGATTCTTATGATACTTAACTTGACTCGTCAGTAATTTCGTCACCTCTGCTTCATGCCCCTTTAACTGATCTTTTCGATAAGCTAAATGTACTTCTGAGGCTATCGGCTCAAGTAAATTCGCCCAATCAACAGCAGAATTTCCGCCACCAGAAATTAAAACTTTTTTCCCCTTTAAAGAGGTGGGATCTTGAACTGTATAGAGCAAGTTAGTCACTTCAAATTTTTCTGCCCCTTCAATTTCTAACTTTATCGGATTTAGCAGACCGTATCCGATCGCCATAATAATTGTTTTACTAAAATGTTTGTTCCCAGACTCACTCGACAACACAAAATAACCCTCTTCACGGTCAATACTCACCACTTTTTCCCCAGTTACAATGGTGGGCTTGAAAAAATTGGCCTGAGCAGTCAAATGATCAATCACTTTGCCAGCTGGTTGTGGCGGTAAGCCACCAATATCCCAGATCATTTTTTCTGGATAGACATTCAGCTTTCCACCAAGAGTATCATGATACTCTATGAGTTTCGTCTTCATCTCCCTTAAGCCGCTATAAAAGGCACTAAATAGTCCAGCAGGCCCACCGCCAACAATCGTCACATCGAAAATATCCATGCTCTCCCTCTTTCCTTTCAGAAACTTACCAAACTTAAGTCCCCCACCTTAAGCTTAGTAAATAAGAATGATAATCATTCTCAATTAAAATTATAAAGAACTTTCTGAAAGAATGCAACACACAGGCTGAAAATGCTTAAATACTCCTGATTAAAAAAACAAAAAAAGAGCCAGTTAGCTATCTAACTGACTCACCACGAACTAAATGAGTTCTAATTATCTCATTTTTAACCGATTGTCCTTTTAACATTGCTATTAATTTTGCTGCTGCCATAGCTCCCCACTTTTCCTTCGAATAACGAATAGTTGTCAAGCGAGGCGTCACATATCGACTAACTTCCGTATCATCGAAGCCCACTATTTGAATATCTTGACCGATTTTCCAATCTGTTTCTGCAAAAAAATCGTACATCCCAATTGCCATCTCATCATTTAAGCAAAACACAAACTGATTTTTTTGTTCTTTTTTGTAAATAAGTTCGGCCGCTCTAGTCCCACTCTCTTTAGAAAAGTCGCCATCAATAATCTCGTAGGGAATCTCCAAATAATCCAACTGCTTAATCGCATATTTTAAACGCTCTTCACTATCATAGGTATCCTTAGGCCCAGAAACTAGATAGATCTTCTCAGGATCAGCCTCAGACAAGAGATCGACAGCCAATGTTGAGCCACGTTTGTTATCCAATAAAATATTGCATAGCTGTTTATATTTTATTCGTCGATCTAAAACCACAATACTGTGACCACGGTCAACATAATTCTTGATTTCCTCAGTTGGAAAGGTGGAATCAAGGATAATTGCCCCATCAACCATTTTCTCTGGAACAAATAAATGAGATTTTTCTCCTGAACAAATAATGACGTCATATCCTTCAGCATTTAAGCCATCCGTTATCCCTTTCATTAAAGACCCATAAAAAGCCCCGCCATAATTGGTCAAATAAATCCCAATCAAATCCGTTTTTTGTTTTTTTAATGTGCGACCGGCCATATTGGGAATATAGTTTAATTCCTTTGCAATTGCTAGAATTCGCTCTTTTGTTTCAGCCTTGACCTTCGGACTATCATTTAGCGCATAGGATGCTGTTGAAATTGACACATTCGCTCGCTTGGCGATTTCTTTAATTCCTGCCATTTGGCTTCCTCCTAACTTTTTTCACTTATGTTCTCTTTTTATTTTGTGTTATGGGCACCTCACTGGATAGGTAAATCCCTTGATTAAATACTTTTTTTAAGGTAAGAGCTTGTAAATAACAAACAAAGGAAAAGCCAATACTCAGGATAAAAAACAAGGTCTTTGGAAAAAATATAGGGCAAACAACTAAAATAAGAAGGGCTTCAGCAAACATTAAAATTGATTCTGCTACATGAGATAACATAAAATAAAAGGCACTTTTGATTGTATCCCTCACCTTATTTTTCTGAAGCGAGATAAGTGAATACGCATATGGTAGGTACAGACAAAAGCCTGCTACTAAGATAAAAAAAGGAAAGGATAAGAGTAAATTAAAGCGACTGACAGCAAGTAAACATACGCCTAACAATCCCATGGCAAAAAAATGAACTAAGAATAGGACATTACTTGGGATAAAATTCTCTCGAAAAGCATTCAAATAATCCTTGTAAACTCTTAAATAAGCATCATCAACTGATGATAAACTTACTTGGTATAACGCGCCAATAGCTGGTCCGATCGTAATAATAGGCACGCATGTCATAATAAATAGTACGTTCAATATAACCAAATTAGCTACTCGATTCAAAAAAGAAAAGAAAAACCCATTTATACTAAAAAAACCATCCATTAGATCACCTCAGCCTTTCACTATTGCTTTACTCTTTAATATTACCATAAACTCATACGTTATTTAACGAGGGCTGTGATTAATTCAACCACAAAGTCCCTATTCTAAATAACTACTAACTTAGAATAGGGAGTCTTCGTTTCGTTAAATCACTCTTCTTACTTTGATAAATCCAATTTTTTACGATTATTTGCCATATTTTCATTTTGAATCTTGACTATCTCAGTCCAACTATTGTCTTCTCGGAATTTTTTATATGCCTCTAAATTTTTCTCAAATTCTTTATCATCCTTTGAGCGCAACATGCTGATTAGACTTGTATGCCAATTTTTTTCTACTGCTTCAAAACTACGAGCCTCGGCAGTTCCTGCTTCTGGTTTGATGTTTTCAATAATGAAATGAGGTTTTAATTTTCCTACTCCCCACTCCTGCATTTTTTTCAATGAGAAATCTTTTTTAGGTGCTGCCAATAAATTAGTTCGATCATGGCTAAATAATAAAAATTCTGTTAAACGGTATTTTTTACTATACTCTTCAGGCTTATCTATCGCTAATTGTTGAATTTCTGGTAACAGCTCTATTTTGTGATCTGCTGTGTATTGGAAGGTTTCCCCTTCAATCCCAAACTTAGTTAAAATTTGCCCTTCCTCACTAATGAGATAAGTAAACAACTGAATTGCTTTCGCTGGGTCCTTCACATCTTTGGAAATATAGTTGATCATCCAACCAGATAACCCAGTAGCATTAAGAGTCGGTTCATTTCCCTTAATACTTTGAGGCCCATCAATCGGAAGGTACTCATTTCCCTTGTTGGCATTATTAAACTCTTGTAAACGTCCACCTTGACCGCTGATTCCATCTAATAATATAGTTGCATATTTACCAGCCTTCACCTTCTCATCAAAGGTCGGACCATCATCTGCAAAGCTATCATCTGTGACATTCCCATCTTGGTAGACCTCATTAATCGTTTTTAACCATGTTAAGTAGTCCTCATCCAAATTACGGTCATAAAACTCACCGTCTTCTGTTTCAAGTGGAACTCCCAACCAATCCTGTAATGGTTTTTCTAATGCCCCTGTGTTTTCAATCACTGGATTGAAGCCAAATGGCAAAAGTTCTGGGAATTTAGCCTTGATGTCTTTCATTGCCTGACGAAAATTTTCTGGTGTATCAAGTTTTGGTTCACCAATCGCTTCAAAGACATCTTTGCGAATAATAAAGTTGGTATTAACCGGCATAATGTTATCTTTATAATCCTGAGTTGTATTTGAGAAATTTGGATAACCATATGTTTTTCCATCTTTTAATTGAAACCAATTCATTGTTTCTTGTGCCACTACCTCATTAAAGTATGGATCATACTTTTCAGCTAAATCGGTTAAAGGGAGAGCCCAAGTATCCGCTTTTTTAGCCGCAGCTGAATTAAAATCCGTTAAGGTAACAATGTCAGGTAGATCACCACCTGAAAACATCGTGTTTAATTTAGTATCATCACCCGTGATGATTTCAACATCTAAATTCAAGTCTTTCTTTATCTTAGCTGTGACTAGATCCTCACCCCAATCCAGCTTTAACCAATCAGCATTAATGTACCATGTTAACTTATTATCCTTTTGTTTATCTAGTTGCCATGCTGGCTTAGTCGCATCAAGCTCGTAGCGACCTTCCAAAGACACCTCTTTAACTTCTTTAGCTTTTTCTTTCCCACCACAGGCTGTAAGAGCCACTGACGCTAAAGCCACCAAGGACATACCTACAATTATTTTTTTCTTAATCATTACCATCTTCCGTTCCCCTTTTCTTATTCTTTAACGGCTCCTGCCATCATTCCTGAAATAAAGTATTTTTGAAGCAATGGATAAATCACTAATATTGGGACTGTCGTAATAACTATCGTTGCCAATTGAACTCCTTTACTACTCGTTTGAACAAGTAAATCAACAGAAGATTGGGCATCTAACGCTTTTGTTTGAGATTTAACGATAATTTCATATATTTTCATTTGGAGTGGATACAAGTTTTTATCTGAAATATACATCTTAGCGGTCATGAAATCGTTCCATTGAGCTACACCGCTAAATAAAGTGATTGTGGCCAAGGCTGGCTTAGATAGCGGTAAAAATATCCGCGTAAAGACTGTCCAATCACTGGCACCATCGATTTTGGCTGATTCCTCCAACGACTGCGGGACATCACGAAAAAAGTTCATTAGAATAATCACATCGTAATAGCTTAATAGTCCCGGAATAATATACACCCAGAAATTATTTAGCAAGCCTAATGATTGAATTAATAAATACATGGGGATCATTCCACCACCAAAGTACATAGTGAAAACACCAAATTTAGTGTAAAAGCCACGTCCGACAAGCTTGCGTTTACTCAAACCATACGCCACCATCGAACAAAACAAAACATGAGTAAATGCCCCAATGACTGTTTTGCTGACAGAGATAAAGAAGGCACGCCAGATACTCTCATCCGCAAAAACCTTTTGATAATTTTGTAGCGTAAATCCTTGTGGCCAGAGCGCCACTCCCCCTTCTGCCATCCCGGGGCCAGAGCTGACCGAGGCCACAAGAACATTCCAAATCGGGATTATGATAATTAAAGTAAAGACAACTAACAAGGTCACATTAATCGCATTAAACAGACGGCCATCTTTAACTTTTTTACTTGCTTTTCTTGATGATTCTTCCATCCACGATGCTCCTCCCTATAAGATAACCGATTCATTATCATTCATTTTTTTAGTCAAAAAGTTGGTGATAATCAACAGAATAATCGACACAATTGAAATACCTAACCCAACAGCTGTTGCATAAGAAAAGTCGCCTTGAGTTAACCCCATCCGGTAAACGTATGAATTAATTACTTCAGATTTAGATGAGTTTTGTGAATTCATTAAGACCAATGTTTGATCCAGATTAGATCCGAGTAGCCCACTGATATTTAAAATTAGATTCAGTGAAATAATCGGCGTCAACATCGGAAGGGTTATATTTTTGATCTGACTAAATTTATTAGCGCCATCAATCTTAGCCGCTTCATAATAAGTTGGATCAATCTTGGACATGGTTGCAAGGTACAAAATCGTGCCCCAACCTGCTTCCTTCCAAATATCTGAAAGTACTGCAATCAGCCAATATTTATCTGCATCAAGTAAATGATTGGCTCCTTTTTCAATCACACCTAGAGCCATTAATAATTGATTAAACAAACCATTAGTAGATAACCATGAAATAAGCATGCCACCTAAAATAATCCACGATAGAAAATGGGGTAAATAAGAAATTGTCTGAACAATTTTCTTAAAGGGGCCTGCCTTAACTTCAAAAATCATAATCGCTAAAATTATTGGAATAAAAAAGCCGATTCCTAATTTTAAAAGACTGATTCCCAATGTATTAACAACTGCTTCCCAAAAATATTTGTCGCTCAAAATAATTCTAAAATTTTCTAACCCAACCCACGGTGCCGTAGCCATTGTATCAATCACTGTATAATGCTTAAACGCAATGACTAAGCCGTACATAGGGATATAGGAAAAAACAAACAGAAACAACATCCCCGGTAAAACCATTGATTGCAATTGCCATTGACTCACAAATAATTCTAGTCGTTCTTTAAAACTTCTTTTTGTTTTTACAGCCGACTTTCTCATAACAACTCCTTTCTTCGATCCCTAGAAATCGAAACGTTTCTACAAAAAGATAATAACATATTAAGCGAACGCTTTCAATCATTCTCTCCTATTTTTTTCTTGTCTTTTCTACTACACAAAACGATCACTCAGGCGTATGTAAGGAGAGATTATTCCACATCTCCTTACACTCCTCCGCCATTGTGTTAGTTAGCTCTAATATAGTCAATTATCAGTGGCGTATTTTCGCCCATATAGGTAGCCAAATCATCCGATTTTAAAATGATTCCACCTTGTCGATAGCGATTTGACGGCCTTTCAAGCTCACTTAGATCAATTTTATTGCCATTAATGCTTACACTCTCTTCATCTCCCTGATGGTAAATAAGAGTCAAGGGATGGCCAAGATAAGCATATTCCACTGTCAATGAACCTAATTCTTCTGCTACGACTGGGTCAATAACTAAGGCCTGATGCTCAATACGAATCCCTACTAGCTGACTAATTAATTGATTAATGTAAATACCAGGGCCGCTTGAATAAATTCGCCAGCCCCCTTTTACCAGTCGCTCACCAGTCTGTAGCTCTTTAAACTTCTCTGCCGCTTCGTAGCGAGTATTAAATTTACCATCAGAACTACTAAAATAGGCATTTGCTTGGCGAATATCTGCATTAGGCACATAATCTTGAATCAAAATTGGATTAATCACTGAGAGGGCTCGCCACATTTCAGTGCCAAGTCCTAACTTTGCCATAGCTTCGCTGTAACGAATATGAGCATGAACATATTGTAAACCAATTTCTCGACCAAAATTAGCCGCTTGTTCCGCACGTTTAAAATACTGGCTAACCCCGCCATTGTAGTTAGCAGGCTGACTCATCAGATGGACACCATCTGGGAATAATAAGTGCTCATTAATTACGTCCAAATGTCGTGCTACTTCCTCTTCAGTAAATAACTCACTAATCATGCTTCGTGTCATTGGTAAAAGTCGATAATCAATACCTGTTTTGGTATCCTTTGGATGAATAATATAGTCGAAATCATTATCTTCATACAATAGAAACCCTGGCAATATGCCATCCTTAAGCATGAACTTGCGATAATCTGCTGCTATTTGTTCGGCTAACTGCCTTAACTCATCAGTTCTATCTGGAAGCAAATTGGTGATCGCTTCGCTGTAGTTTCTCAATGTTTGATAAGTTAAAGCAACTGTCCATGTGCTCGCCATATTCTGTTTCAAGCGACTATCGAAAGGCTGTAAGGTATCATCCCAATCACCGTCACCATAGCAAGAAAGATGAGTTCCCGGTAAAAAATGATCTTCGATGTACTTAATTTCCCGCTCAATATGCTCAATTAAAGAATAGCTTTCTTTAGTAAACTGCTTAGTTGTCGCATTTAGATAAGGGATTTCTTCTTCTAAAAGCGAGAAATCATCTGTAATAGTTAAATAATCTGCCACTACCTTTAGCGGCCAAACAATAATATCACCATGACTTTCATCTGCAGTAATTTCGACAAACTCATCAAACATAAACCACTGTGGCCAATTTCCAGTTTCTTCAAACTGATGAGAAAATAGTGTCAGAATAATCTTTCTCACCACTTCATAGTTTTGCGTTGCTAAGAAAAACTCAATCGGTCCTTGGCAAACATCTCGCGTTCCCCAAGCCGCTCCACCAAACTGCTCCAAACCGTGAGGGACAAGATAATGAACTAACATGTTGTGAGTGTACCAATTGACAACCGTGTTAATCCGGTCCACTTCAATTGATTTTTGACTGTTATTACTTGTTAACTTAAAATGATGCGTAAGTTTTCTAAGATAATCGCCGTATAGTTCTTTCGCCTCTTTAAACGATTGCCTACTTAACGGGACTAACTCGCCGCTCAGACTACCGCGAATCGTTACTTTGGCACTTGTAACAGACGTAAATTCAAGCGTGATTAATGACAATGACTCAAGGGCTGAAGCCGTCGATTTTGTAAACCATCTACTGTTATCTATCAACTGGCCCCCAGTTGACCAGCTTAATTCATAGACCATTTCAGGGTATTTTGAATGGGCCAACGTATCAGAATGTGGTCGAGCAACAAGGTGACCCTCATCAACTTTGATGACTGGTTTGTTTGATGTTTGAAAATCATCACAAATTATCTCCTGTGTCACGATGAAATCATAGGCTAATTGTTGCTTAGATTCAATCATTAATTGAATTTCAGGGGACTTAGTTGCTGAAAAAACCGTAACAGTTAAATAATCATCTTTAAATTTGTAAAGCCACTTAGCATAGTTAAAGCCCATTTCAAAAGAAGAAGGCAGGGCAAGCAACTGATAGCTGTCAGCCGTTTTTACATAAATCCGTTGACCTGTCGTCTTAAAAAAATTCAAAGGATTGCGGACATTACTAACAAATTTATTCATCGACGTATTGCCAAGAACTACTTGAGCTTGAAACGCGCCATACATGTACGAAGTAGATGTCAACACTTCATCACGAGCATCGATTTGCTTGCCACTCATAATAATATGACCATGAGAGCGTTCGACCAACCTTTCCTTTGCTTGTAACACCACATGTTCATTGTCGCTTCCAAAAAATGACAAAAGCTCTCCACCATCTTCTTCTACCAAGTGACGCTCAGGATACAACTCATCACAATCATCAGCCGTTAATGTTAAACCATTAATCACATTAAAGGCTTCTTTCGAGCGAATCGTTTGATCAATTGGTTCAGTACGAACCTCATTCTTTCGAATCGTTTCGTAACTACTCAATAATTGGTCTCGATACTGTAAGTCAGATACTTTTTCAGAATGATTTTCCTGTGCTAAACCATAAAAATTAATATGTGTCGATTCTGATCCAGACAAGGTCTGCTCGCTACTTTGTAAAGCCACATACCCCAATTCATATTGATAAATTTCATCTGCTAATGTTGAAGCTGCTAAAGCACTTGGTTGATTAGTTTCGATAAATTCTTTGCCAAAAAATTGATACCCATCTGTCGAATAATGAGTGGCTCCTGTTAACGAACCTAGTTGAAGATAAGGTTGAAAGCCACCTTGATCTTGATTTTGACGGGCACAAACGACGTAGCCTAGATTTGTATCAGTGAATAATTGATAGTCAACATATTGTGAGACATAGGCTTCATTTGATAATAAGGCTCCCTGACTGGCTAAGCCAATATCCTGTCCCATCACAACATCAACCAACTGCCCCTCACCGGTCAGATAAATATCCCAAAACCACGTATTGTCACGCCCTAATGAGAAAACAACGCGATAATCGATCCCCGATACTTGTCCGTGCCATTTGACTTGATTGATACCAACTGTGAAAACACTCGCTGACCGAACACCCGTTAAAGGGTAGCTCATTAATTTGTCCCCTTGTTTAATTCGGAGATAAATCATCGTCATTGCCCCGTCAAACACATTCCCTTTTACTTGATTAATCTGAGCACGGCCAACATTGGCTTGCGCTAGATCACCTGTACTTAAAAATTCAAAAGAAGTCATTCCTTCTTTTAGGCATAGCTTATTCATAGTACACTCCTTTTCACATTAGAATACTCCGAGCTTACTTCGTTGATAATGTTACTCGCTTAGTCAAAACAGACTCACTATTACTACCGACCATCACTTCAAATTCGCCGTCATCAGCGTATCGCTTCAAATCTTGATGAACATATCCCAGCTCCGAAAAAGAAATAAGTATATCAATCGTTTTTTCTTCTCCCGCCTCTAATTCGACTGACTCGAATCCTTTTAGCTCTTTAACTGGCCGAACAACTTGTCCCACACAATCCCGAACATACCACTGAACCAATTCAGTTCCTGCGATTGATCCTGTATTTTTGACCGTTACCTGACACTGAATGGAAGGAACTTTTCCTTTTTTAACCTCTACTTGAAATTTCTGATAACCGAAAGTCGTATATGTTAGTCCATAACCAAAAGGATACAGTGGCGTGTTCGGCACATCTAAGTATTTTGATACGTATTTATTACCTAAATCATCGAAATTAATTGGCCGTCCTGTATTAAAATGATTGTAATAAACAGGGATCTGTCCCACATTTCTCGGAAAACTCATTGTTAGACGAGCTTTAGGTGACACCTTGCCATAAAGTATGTTAAGCAAGGCCTGCGCACCTTTTGTGCCTGGAAACCACGCTTCGACCAACCCAGAAACATTCTGACTCAAATCAGATAAATCTAACGGTCGTCCGTTAAAGCTGACGACAACAATAGGTGTGCCTACAGTCTGCAACTCCGCCACTAAGCTCAACTGAGCTTCAGGTAATTTAATGCTCGTACGACTACTCGCCTCGCCGCTCATTTGAGAGGTTTCACCTAGTAAAACTACCACTTTATCAGCATCTTTCGCCGCCTTTTTAGCCGCAGCCAGTTCTTCAGCTGTTACTTGAAAGACATCTGAAATGGGACTAATAAGAGTGCTGGCCTCTGAATACTTAGTGCTTAGCACATCTGCCACTGACGATGTTTCATTGACATCTCCTTTCCAACTCCAAGTCCCTAAAATATCAGAACTTGTCACAAATGGGCCAATAAACGCGACTCTTTCAGTAGTGGATAGTGGTAAAATCTTGTCCTTATTCTCCAATAAAACAATACTTTCCTCCGCTGCGCCCAAAGCTAATTGCTGATGCTCCTCTGAATAAACCAGTTCAGTTTCACGCGTAGTACTGGCAGAACGATAAGGGGTTTCAAATAATCCCAACGCGTTTTTTAATTCTAAAATGCGCCCCACAGCTTCATCTAATAATGCTTCATCAAACTCATGGGCTTTGATTAATTCTTTTAAAAATTGATGATAACAAAATGTCATCATTTCAATATCTACGCCCGCCTCAATTGAAAGTTTAGCAACTTCTCGCTGATTTTCTGCAACACCATGATTAATAGTCTCAACCATCGCAGCCCAATCGGAAATAAGAACGCCATCAAATTGAAAATCATGTCGTAAAATTTGTCGATTCAAATACTTACTCACTGTAGCAGGTACACCGTCAATTGTATTAAAGGAGGTCATTACTAACTTACTCCCCGCATCGATTGCAGCTTTGTAAGAAGGCAAGTAATTTTCACGTAACTCACGATCTGACATATTAACCGTGTTGTATTCGCGTCCTCCTTCTGGTGCTCCATAAGCCGCAAAATGTTTCACACAAGCCGCAATGTGCTCCCCATTTTTTACAAGGTCATTACCTGGTCCTTGATACCCTTGAACCACACTTTCAGCATATAAACAATTCAGTAAAGGGTCCTCTCCTGTCGACTCCATCACTCTGCCCCAACGCGGATCACGAACTAAATCAACCATCGGAGAAAAGGTCACATGTAAACCAGAAACCGCAGATTCTTTCGCCGCAATTCTAGCCGTTTCCTTAACTAATTCTGGATTCCAGCTGGTCGCCAAAGCAAGCGGTATGGGAAAAATAGTTCGGTAACCATGAACAATATCCGCCATAAACAATAAAGGGATCTGCAAACGACTCGTTGCTAGATATTTTTTTTGGACCTCATTAGTTACTTGAGCACCAGACAAGCCCAGAACTGATCCAACATTTTTCAAGTCCTCTTGAGATAATAAATTGTTGCTGAGTGGGCCAGTAATTTCAGCAGAATCCGCTGTATAAAAATCCCCCGTCACTTGCTGTAACTGACCAATTTTCTCAGACAAAGTCATTTCGTTTAGTAACTCCTGTAATTGACTTTTCTCCATAAACTTATTCTCCAATCTATCGAAACGTTTCGATTTATACTTTTATTATAACCAGATTCAACTAAATTGCAAGCGTTTTTCAACAATTTATTTTCTGAGTGTCTCTTATATTTGTATAAACTAACTCAAAAAGAGGGTGGGACAAAACTCTCTTAAAACAGAAAAATATCTTGGTGACAATCAGAATAACTGATAATCGCCAAGATATTTTGTGTACATTGAGTAGATTAGGCCAATTTATGACCAATTTTTTCAAGTTTAGTGCCATTAAGGCAAATCCTATTTCGTTGGTCACCTTTTGGTGCCCTCTAACATGAAATCGAGTGAAACCTAAATTAGCCTTCAGATTTCCGAAAACGGGTTCTACATCAACTTTACGTTGTTTATAGATTTCTTTCGTTTTCTCACTTGAAAGCTTGTCTTTAGTATAATG
>NZ_JCAQHY010000167.1:0-97584 GCF_059621045.1 Vagococcus sp. WN80Y | reverse complement strand
ACAGATACCTAGAAAAAATTTGTATTCTTCTCTAGGTTTATTTATGTTGCATTAAAAATCACAACAAACAATTTTAAAATAGTTCAGTTTTTACTTGACCTTTTTATAGCTGGCTTATAAGTGTCTCCTTGTTCTTTCTTTAGTGTAATAAAAAAAGCCTTTACATACAATCATTTGACATAAAAATAACAAATAGCCTTATCTTTTCGTCATTATTACAACTATAAATCCTGTAAAATCCTCCCATACTAGTGATCCAAATAATTGATATCAACTGAAAAGAACTACGAGAAAAAGGGCCTGTGACATAAGTCACGCCCCAATTTTATTTCACGTATATTGTGCGATAAACACGTTCCAAACGTCTGCTCACTACGTTTTACTACGCTACGCTTCGTTGTCCTAAACTTCTAAGCAACTAAAGTTGCAAGCCATCATTCTTTGGGCTTTAGCCCTTAGAAATGAGGGACATCGAAGTGAAGGCTCGGCAATTTCTCAAAACCCAAGCAATCTAAATTACCGATTGTTCGGATTCTTCGAGATTGCTGTTAATTTTAGCTAAGTCGCCTAACAATTGTATTACTCATTATCAAAAAGAAAGACGATCTTCCCAGACAAAATCAGTCGCCTCAACTCTCAGAGTAAAGTCAGTCATTAGGGCCTGTTTCATGTTTTCATCCAGTTCCGTCAACTCCATCAGTGATAAGTCGATTTCAAAAGTCTCACTTTGCTTTGGCTCTAGCCAAATTTTTTCAAAACCTTTCAGTTCCTTCACTCGCGTTACCACTCGTTTTTGATGACTTTTCACATAGACTTGGATGACCTCCGCTCCTCTACAATGGCCCGTATTGCTTAATTGGCCAGTTATTTTGAGTGGTTTTCCTGCTAGTAACTCTGCCTTGCTGCTTTGATTAACTGCTAGCTCAGTTACCTCAAAGCTCGTATAAGAGAGACCCATTCCAAAAGGATAGAGTGGCTTACCACTATCGTCTGCGTACTCTTTCTTAAAAGCAACCTCACGGTAATTATAGTAAATAGGTAACTGTCCATTACTAGCTGGCAAAGACATCGCTAGTTTTCCAGAAGGAGACTCAGTAAACAGAGTCTTTGCGATGGCTTCACCACCATGCTCACCGGGATAGCCCGCAATAATTAACGCATCAAGATAGGGCTCTATTTCAGTTAAAATATGAGGTCTTCCTTGAATTAAAACTCCGATTAGTGGCTTTTCTAAACAAGATAGCGCCTTAACTAATTCAACTTGTGGCTGAGGTAATGCTAAATTGGCTAAGTCGATATTTTCACCATTCGTCATCTCATTTGAGCCTGAAAGAGCCGCTCCGTTCGCATCAAAGGTGGTCGAAAAATCTCTTGCACTAGAGCCACCTAAAACAAGAACAATTGCCTCAGCCTCCTCAGCAGCAGTTAAGGCTTCTTCAATACCGCAAGCAAGTTCTGCAGTGATCAACGAACCTTCGGCGAAAGCTACCTCCGTCGATGTTTCCATGAGATGAGCCTTGATTCCTCCTAGAACAGTTATGCAATTTGCTTCATTTTTAAAAGGAGTGTAATCGCCTAATTGATTGTATAATTTATCCGCATTTGGCCCAATAACCGCCAGTTTTTTTAGCTCTGCTGACAGGGGTAAACAGTTCTTTTCATTTTTCAACAAAACCAGAGATTCTTTTGCAAGCTGAACAGACCAATATCGCTTTTCTTCCAGTGAAACAGCCGTTATTTCCGGCGTTGGCTGTGTAAATAGCCCCATTTTTTCTTTCAAGCGCAATACTCGCAAAACAGCTTGATCTATCACACTTTCAGCTAAACGCCCACTGATTACTGCTTCTTCTAAGTAAGGATAGACATCATCCCATAAGCTAATATCCACCCCACTAGTTATAGCTAAGATAGCCGCTTCGATCGGATCATCTGTCAACTCAACTAAGCGATCAAGCGCACAGCCGTCAGCCATAACAGCTCCATCAAAGCCCATTTCAGATCGTAATAACTCATTTAGTAGCGCCGAATTACCATGACACAGCTTGCCATCTAGATCATTGTATGCGGCCATAGTCAACTGCGCACCGTTAGCAATCCCGTATGCCATGGGAGGAAAATGAATCTCTCTCAGCTCCCGTTGACCAATATTGACAGGCCCAGAATTATGACCGCCCATTGCAGAGCCTTGGCCAGCAAAATGTTTAAGAACAGCAAGAACATGCTCGCGATCAATGGTGGTTCCGTCACCTCCTTGTAACCCTCTCAAAGCACCAACAGTAAACTGACCCGCTAAAAACGGGTCTTCACTGAAGCACTCCTCTGTTCTTCCCCAACGCGGATCACGGGCGATATCCAAAGTCGAAATCAACCCTAAATGGGCGCCTTTCCCCCGTATATCTCGTGCAACAACTTCCTGTACTTGTTGATACAACTTAGGATTCCAACTAGCTCCTACTGAAATATTAGCTGCCGTCGTTAGTGACTCTAGCCCTTGGTGACCATGTGGACACTCCTCAGATAAAAAAGCGGGTATCTTCAATCGAGTATGGTGTTCAAGATAAGTCTGGATGAGCTGACTGACATACAGTGCTTCCTCAGTAGTCAAACCCGTCTCACTATTTTTTCCTGACCACGGATCGGATCGAAACACACCATAAATAAAACCAAGACTTCCCCACCTCGTAACCTCTTGCTTAAAGGTCTCTGTCAAAGAAATTTCATTACCTTTCTTTTGATAAACCTGCCAACCATATAAGCGCTGATTAAGCTGCCCCACTTTTTCTTTCAGCGTCATCGTTTGCATTAATCGAGTAACACTCATGATTTTCCTCACTTTATATATAATTTTATCGTTTGAATCTCAAAAGGCTTAAACTCAATAGTAATCTTTCCTTCCAGAATCTCCAAAGGCGCTAATTCATTTTCTAACAAATCACAAAGAACGGCCTTTTGAACAAGAGATTTCACCTTCAAAGTCGCCAAAGTCTGATTATTATGAAACTCGTAGAGTCTAACAATCACATTATCATCAGCTTCAGCTTTCTTTAACGTATCGAGTAAAATATTTTTTTGCTCAACTATCGCCCAACTAGTTAACTGCTCTTCTGTTAGACTTCCTGCCGCAATCGGAGTAACGAGAGCTGGCGTATTCAAGTCCAATGCCTCCTCCATCGTTTGTGCTTCTTTCCACGTACCACGGTGAGGATAGATTGAATAGGTAAAATGATGATGTCCCTGATCAGCCTCTGGATTTGGGTCGGTCGCTGATTTAATCAACGTCACGCCAATCAGCTGATAGCCAACATTAAAACCATACTTGCAATCAGTCAGCACACTTACACCAAAATTACCTTCCGAAAGATCTACCCACTTCTGACCGCAAACCTCGAATCGCGCTTGATCCCAAGACGTATTCGTATGAATCGGACGTTCAACATTACCAAATTGACTATCAAAGGTTGCTTTCAATGTATTCACTTCTATTGGAAATTGCGCCTTGAGTAATACGTGCTGATGATGCCACTCTACCTTCGTTTCAAAATCAATTCTCGGACTGTGACGATAAAAATGAATAAACTGCCTAATAGTCGAGACCTCAAACCTCCTTTCAATTACGAGCGTTTGCCTAATAGGGCCATCTTCAATCACTTTGGCTGATTGAACCTGATGAATAGGCCACTCCTTGTCTTTATAGTAATAGTCAATATCCCAAGCATCAAAATTTAGCGGCAAATCTTCATAAGCAACTAATTGATTAAAGCGTTGTCCTTTCGGTACTACTTGCCTTTTAGTCACCTTATCAACCAGCGACTCAATCTCATAATTATGATCAAATGTTAGTTGATAATATTCTGTCTCGAAAGAGTGACCCAAGCTCTCTTCACTCGGAGTACTTAGCGCCTCTCCTTTAACCCGAGTCAGCCTTTTTCCACTAAGACCTGCCACATCAGGAATTAGCGCTAACAAACCGCCATCAGCAGTCTTTTGCTGAATAATTGTTTGAGTACCATCGACTAAAGAGTCAGTAATGTCTTCTGGGAGCCTCACTAAAAGACTGCGCGTTTTTGCTAAAGGATTATAAACTAACAACTCTGCAGAGTAAGTATTCGTAAATTGATCAGCAATTAATTGCGTCGCCAACCGCTTCGTTTCCTGGTAGTCTCGATCCGTTTGATCATAGACCTCTTTGATCGAACTTCCCGGTAAAGTATCATGAAACTGGTTTAAGAGAGTCACTTTCCACATGCTGGCTAACTGAGAGTGAGGATAATTTGCTAAAGCAAGTTGCACAAATAACTTTTCTAAGGATTGTAACAACGTCTCAGTCTCACGGTTATACTTCTTATTTTTTGCTAGTGAAGTGTACGTTCCACGGTGGTATTCAAAATAGAGCTCCCCCATCCATCTTGGAACTTGCTTGCCTTGAAGTCTCGTTTCAAGTCGCTTAAAGTACTCCTGTGGAAATCCAGATATTACCTTAGGCATCCCTGGTAAGCCATTCTTCATCCGCGTAGCAACCTCTAGCATCTCCCGTGTCGGGCCTCCTCCACCATCCCCAAACCCATAAGCCAGCAGTATCTCATCGTTAATATTTTTTTGCTGATAGCGATCCCAGCTCCCCTTAACAGAGTACGGGTCCAGCATCCCATTATAAGTCGTATAATAAGGAGTGGGGCTATAGCCTTCGCTAATTGTTGTGATAAAATGAGTCAATACTTCACTACCATCAAGTCCCTTCCAATAAAAAGTATCATAAGGAATTTGATTGTACTGGTTCCATGACAGCTTGGTCGTCATAAAGTACGGTGTGTTCGTCTTCTTTAATATTTGTGGCAAAGCGGCAGAATAACCAAAGACATCTGGTAGCCAAAGAACCTGACTGTCCTTACCAAACTCCTCTTTAATAAACTGTTTACCATAGACAATTTGCCGAACCAATGATTCTCCCGAAGTCAAATTACAATCCGCCTCTACCCACATGGCGCCTTCTGGTTGCCAACGATCCTCAACAATTTTTTGCTTGATTTGTTGGTAGAGTTCAGGATATTTTTCTTTGATAAATTGATACATTTGAGGCTGGCTTTGAATAAATGTATAGTCTGGGTATTCCTCCATCAATTTTAAAACAGTTGAAAAACTTCGCTGTCCTTTTTCAATAGCCTGAGCAACTGTCCATAACCACGCAATATCTATATGAGTGTGTCCAACAGCTAAAACAGTGGCAATTTCCTGAAAATCAGTCCGCTCATATAACTCGCTTCGTAAAACCTCCCTAGCCTGAGACAACCCTTGATAATAAGGACTCGAATAAGGCAGACGGAAATCAAGAAACCGACTCGCTTTCTTCAATACCTCCTCATAAATTAATTCTGAAGAACTATCGCCTAAAACAGATCGCCAGCTTTCAAGTGCCACATAAAAATCAAAATAAGTCTCTCGAGTCTGATGATCTAGCTCCTGTAGCTTAATAAAAATTGGGTATTTTTTTTCTTCTCGGCCACTGAATACCTCTAGCCGAAGCTTTAACGGCGAAGCCTCTATTAACTCTTGAGGCAATATCACTTCTCGATGCTTCACATCTAACCCTTGAATCAACTGATCATTAAGATAAAGAGTCATTTGCGGATTAGTCGCATTATCCCATTCAGTCTCAGAAGAATAAATCCCTAGACTCAAAAAACTTTCTCGCCACTCTTCAGGAATCACAAGTTCCCCTTCAATCGTATAATAATGATTTTTTTGACCAAAATAGTCCCCTGATTGAAGGACTCTCTCTGTTCCCCCCTCACGAATAATCATGTTTCGTATCTCACTTCTATTTTTAACAATACTCTTCTGTAACTCTTGATTCATCCTCTGAATACTTTCTCTCGCTAGCATAGTGTCACTTCCCTTTATACGTCATCTATCTTAGTCCATAATTTTGCAGCAAATGCTTGTAAAGGCTCTTTGAGTTTTGTCATCACATCAGCTTCTGTTAATGCCTCTGGCCGATCACTCCAAATGGCAAATGACGCCCCTTTAACCTGAGACAGCTCTGAGTCTTGAATCTTTTGTTGTTGAGGAAAATCCGTAAGTTGCCAGTTTCGAGAAATTGTTTCAGCACTTGGATAACGATAACCCGCCGCCTCACCTAAGACGAAATAGAAATAATTATCATTATAATTAATTACTTGATACCCCTTATCCAAATATGTTTGAACACTTGCCATCTGTTGACTCCAACGAGTCCAATAGGTAATCTCAACCTCTTTTGACAACTCTACTAAATTAGGTTGATTAAGACGATAAAATCCGTCGTTCCAAACTCTAGGAATGAAGCCAGCCTGAGTTACTAATTCTATAAGATCATTGGTATACTCAATATATAATTCAATGCCACTGGCGCTCTCACCGTATTTTGCTCGAGCAGTCTGTTGAATTTTTGGATAAGCCTCAAAAGAATCAAAATCAATAAATTCATCTGCCCCAATATGGAAATAACGACTTCCCTTAAACAACTCAAAGTATTCACAAATCAGTTCCTTAACCGCAGCTACCGCTTCACTATTGGTAATATCCAGAGCACGATGATCGATCAGGTCGTCAGGCTCACCTATTCGCTCAAGGCGCCATTGAGGATAAAAACTAAGTAAATTTTTCAAATGGCCTGGACTATCCAATTCAGGAATAATTTGAATGTAGCGTTGTTCCGCATAAACAATCAGATCACAAACCTCGGCCTTGCTTAAATGCTCTCTTGATACAATCTCGGGGAAAGTGGTTGACTCAACACGAAATCCTTCATTCTCAGAAAAATGCAGCTGTAACGTATTTAATTTTAATGCTGCCATCTCGTCAATCAGCGTGCATAACCATTCCTTCGAATAAAATTTACGTCCTATATCAATCATCAATGATCGTTCAGCTAAAGCCGGCTGCCAGCATATCTGCCTCGTAGCACCACCTGAACTTACCCATTCATTAAACCCATAATATAGCCCCGCCATATCAGATGCAGACAAAATCAAACAATCATCAGACACCAAACAAAAGCTTTCAGGTCCTAATGAGCCATCAGCAACTAGCCTTAAAATCACATCATCTTTTGTACAATCCATTAAATCAAAGGGATAGACAGACACTTGAAGCTGCTTCTCTCTTACCCATGATTGAATCAGCTCTACCCCCTCTTGTTCTTCACCTTGTTGGGTGTCAAAAAGAAGTCGCTGACACTCTGGCATTGACACATCATTCATTTTCTCCATCCTCTCATGCTGATTTCATCCTTCTCATCTATTGGTTCAAGATTATTTTAAGCCCTAATGCCTCTTTTTCCCCAGTATCTGGCAAAGAATAACTTGATTGATTCGCATTTGGCACTAGTAATTTTCCTGTTGCCAGTAGTTCAACTTGAGAAACTTTAGTTGGCTCTAATCCAATCTCTCTAAGCTCAAACTCTCTTGGATAATCGTCAGTATCTAATAGCTGAAATGCATAAATGGCAGATTTTTTCTGCGTCAGCAACCACTCACTCTGATTATCAAGTGTTGCAGGTCGCGTCCCATAAATGCCCTCGCCATTATTAGATAACCACTCACCCATGCCTGCCATCAACTCTTCGGCTTCTGCAGGTAAGGTCCCATCAGGCTTCGGCCCGACTCCTAAGATTAGATTGCCACCTTTAGCCACTACCTGAACTAATAAATGAATAATCTCCTTCAACGATTTATACGTATCATTCGGAACGTAGCCCCAATTATTTGCCAGAGGAATATTACTTTCCCAAACTTTTTTAGGTGGAATCTCCGGAACAGCGCGTTCTGGAGTTACGTAATTTTCATAGTCACCGCCAATGGTTCGATCAACGATGATTAAATCCTTTTGTAAGTGTCTTAAGTCAGTAGCAATTTCGGCCATCCGTAAATCTTCACCACTTTGAGGCCCAACCCAGCCAGCATCTAGCCATAAAATATCTACCTTGCCATAATCACTCATGATTTCGGTTAACTGACCTTGCACAAATTGCACAAAACGTTCCCACATTTCTGGATCAGCCGTCGCCTGATAACTTGCCTGACGCCCAATCGCATGCTGTCCCGGTACCCAATAATAAGGAGAATGCCAATCAGCCTTGGAGTAATAAGCCCCAACAACTAATCCTTCCTCTCTAAATGAGTCAAAGACCGCTTTCAAAATATCCCGTTGAGGATGAGAGGAAAATGGCAACTCTGGTGAAGTAATTTTGTAATCAGTCAATTGCGTGTCATACATAGTGAAACCATCGTGATGCTTCGTCGTAAAGAGTAAATAATTGAAGCCTGCTGCTCGGCATTTTTCAGCCCAATCTGCTGGATCAAATTGTTGAGGATTAAACTGTTCACTTAGCCCCCAGTAATCCTCTCTTAATGTCGTCAAATCCTCTCGCCATGGCTCTTTCCGCGCCCAATCATCCTCCTCAGACAATTGCCATGACTCAACAATTCCCGCTTCTGCATACAGGCCCCAGTGCATGATAACCCCTAGTTTCATGTCCTGAAACTCCTCTAATCGCTGCCTTAAGCCTTCTGACATCACAGATACGTCTTCTTGCCATTTTATTTCTTCAATATCACCACGAATTGCCATTTTACATTTCCTCCTTGATAAAGGAATAGTTGCGAGCGACTCCAAGAAGCTAGAATTAGCAACTACATGAGACGCTTCGCAACTATTCATTAATTCTGTTAATTTATTTTTTCCATTGATCGTACTGTGCCTGCATTTCCTTTACAACATCATCCAAACCAGCAGCCTTCATCTTTGTTTCCATCTTTTTCAAGTTTTCTTCTGGGTCAACTGAACCAGTATTAATTAAATTTTTAAATTCTTCTTGAACGTTATTTAATGCTGCAATTTGAGTTGACACACTGGTTGTATCAAAGTTAAATCCTAGGGCAGGCGAAGGGGTTGCCGTTGTATTGTATTCTTTCAAAATATCCCATTCATCTGTTTGAGCACCCTCAGCGTGATATAAATTGAAATAACTACCAAACATATAATAAGGCATCGTATAGTTACTATGAGCATCTAACCACTTAATCGTGTCGTCACCTGTTTTTTCGTAGTGCGTGCCTTCAATTCCGTAAGCCATTAAATTCATTAATACTGGATCTGTATTTACAGCTTCTAATAATTTCATCGCTTCTTTCGGATGTGCAGAATTAGCCCCAACTACGGTTCCTGAACCAACGGCTGAAGCATTCGTGACGATTGAATCAGTCATTTGAGTCACAACAACTGGTTTTTTGACTTGATCTTCCACTGTTGCTGTATCCAGTGGCCCCATAACCGTTGAGGTCACAAACCAATCTTTTCCAACAATATCCGTCTGCTTAGCTAAGGCCGCATTTTCATTGATATAACCAGCCTCCATAAACTTGCGAACTTTTTTCACTCGTTCTAAATAAGGTGCCTCAAAAAAGTAATCAGTGATCTTATTCTGATCACCTTCCAAATTAATCCCGACAGACGTATTTAGCTCATCAAATTCATAGGGATTTTTATAGCCTTCCGACATATACCAAGGGAAAATCCCTTCTCCCTCTTTAATTTTTTTCAGCCAAGGCTCCAAATCATCATACGTTTTAATCTCTTCATAAGGAACTTTGTATTTATCGACTAGCTCTTTATTGAAGACAAAAAATTCAGTTGCCGCAATTTCTTTTTGAGTTGGTACTACATAGACCTTCCCATCAATTTCCGCTCCCTGCCAAAACTTATTATCGAGAGACTCTTTTAAAGTTGAATTAGCGCCATCCAAGTATTCTGTTATATCTAAAAAGCCTCCTTTACGTGCATTCGTCAGATAATTAAACCCACCTAGCCAAGATGCCGTAAAAGCCAAATCAAAGGTCTCTCCTGCATTAACCAGCGCACTCATCTTTTGATCATACTCTCCCCAATCAATCTGATTAAGCGTCACCGTCACATCATATTTCTCTTTCGTATACTCGTTAACTGCCTCATTAACCTTATCTATATCCTTTTGCGGAATCCCCGTCAAATACCACGTCAAATTAACCGTCCCAGACGCGTCTTTCTTCGCTTCTTTTTTACCACATCCAACCACTAGTAAAACCATCGCCAGAAGTAACGCGACCCCAATAACTTTTTTACCTTTAACCATCTGTGAAACCTCCAATATATTTTATTAGATGACACCTTACACTCATCTAGTTAACCCACAGCTACTCTTTGACCGCTCCAACCGTCAATCCACCAATAAAATACTTTTGGAAAAAAGGATACGCAATTAGAATTGGCGCCGTCGATAGTACTACCACTGCCATTTTTATTGTTTCAGTCGGCAATGAATTACTCGCAGTCATTCCCATTTTCCCCGCATTATTAGCAATAAACTCAATATTTGTTTCCATCTTCATCAGCAAATATTGTAAGGGAACAATTTTATTACTGTCGATATATAGTAACGCACTGAACCAATCATTCCAATACCCAAGAGTCAGGAACAGCGCGATAGTCGCCAATCCCGGCAATGATAACGGTAAAATTATTCTAAAATAAATTGTCCACTCACTTGCCCCATCCATATAAGCCGACTCAATCAGAGCCTCTGGCACCGACATCTGATAAAAAGTTCTGAGAATCATGATCGAAAAGGTACTCATGCATAGTGGCAAAATCAACGACCAGATCGAATTTCGCAATCCCAAAATGTTAACTATCACAATATAATTTCCAATAATACCGCCACTAAATAACATTGGCATAATCGAATATTTGGATAAGAAGCCTCGATAAGCATAATTTTTCCGTGACAATGTGTACGCGAAGGTCGACATTAAAAAGACCCCAATAATCGTTCCCATCGCCGTCACAAAAATAGTGGTTCCAAATGATTTAAACACAGCCCCATCTTCAAAAATTATTCGATACGCCTCTAAACTCCATTTATCTGGAATAAACCGATACCCAGTTTTTTGAATGGTCGCCGAATCCGTAAAAGAGATAATGACCACCAAAATAAAAGGAATCACGCTCAATAAAGTAATAATTCCTAAAAAGCAGGTAATAACTATATTAGATTTCCGACTCACTCGTCCAAAACGATTAAGGGATTCGCCTAATGTTGCTTGTTTTTTTTCTTCCATACTACGTATCCTCTCTTTCTAAAATAGACTTTGTCCTTTGTCAATCTTCTTAACAATTCCATTAGTTAACAGTACTAAAGCAAAGCCAACCACAGATTGCAATAATCCGCCTGCAGCCGATAGACCAATATCCCCCATCGTCGCTAACCCCCGATAGATATACGTATCAACTGTTTGTGTCACAGGAATTAAAGCACCAGAATCCTTTGGTACTTGGTAAAATAAGCCAAAATCTGATCTAAAAATACCGCCGACTGCTAATATCAATAAAATAACAATAACCGGTCTTAACATTGGTAAGGTTATGTGCTTAATCTGCTGCCATTTACTCGCACCATCAAGCATTGCCGCCTCATAATAAGACTTATCGAACCCACAAATAGCTGCCAAATAAATAATCATGTTATAGCCCATTGTTTTCCAAATTGATACAAGCGTCAGTATGAAGGGCCAATACTTCGGCTCCATATAAAATTGAATAGGCTTCATTCCAACTATTTTTAACAGCCCATTAACATACCCACCTGTCGGGTCCAAAAAAGCAAAAACGATGTAACTAACCACCACCATCGATAAAAAATACGGAATAAATAAGACACTTTGATACAGTTTTGATAATTGCTTACTGAAAATTTCATTTAGCATCAAGGCCATTGCCAAAGGAATGATAATGCCTAATAAAATGAAAAGAACGTTATACCCCACTGTATTACGAATAATCAAGGAAGCGTCACCACTTTTGAATAGAAAATTAAAATTTTCAAACCCTACCCATTCACTCTGCATAAAACTTTCAAAAAAATTACCATGTAATCTAAACCGTTTAAATGCGACAAATATAGCAAACATGGGTAAGTAAGAAAAAATCGCAAACCAAATGATTCCTGGAACCGATAAGATAAACAGCTCTTTATTTTTGCTAAACCGTTTCCACTTCTCTTTAAACTTGCCCTCTTTCTTAGTCTTATTTGTTGCTGAACTGATTTCCATATTGCTTGCCTCCTCGTCTTGTTGAATTAAGCATACCTAAAAGAAATCGCTTCCTCAATTGGTAAAATTTTAGATTTATTGTATGAATTATAGTTAACTTTTCTGTAGATTCTTCATCTCGTAGACTTTTATAATGAAGTCATTTATATTGATAAGTAAGCGCTGACTCTTATTTTTCCGCGTTAAAAAGAAAGGGGTTCCAATCATTATGTCTAAACAATTTCCACATGATGTCACGTCACTTCTTCACTTATTAATCCACATTCTTTTACTAAATGGACTATTTCTATTAGCGAACCTCCCACTAGTAATAGTATGTGTCACATTAGGTATAACCAGTTTAGAATATCCTTGGTTACTATTGCTCGCCAGTATCACTTTAGCGCCCTCGCTAATCGCCTTATTCAGGGCAACCTTTGCAGTCGTTGATCGGCAAGAATTAGGTATTTATCGGTTATTTATCCTAACCTTTAAAAAAAGTTTTTCTAAAGAAGTACTACCTCTTTACCTCATTCAATTGCTATTATTTTTCTTAAGCTTCGACCATCTGCTATTTGTTTTAGTCCCGAGCTTAACCATTTTGGCACCAGTTTATTTTGTCCTGCGATTAAGCTGCTTACTTGCCATTCCCTTCGTCAGTTTAGAGATAGCCTTATTCCGTCAACCGTTTAAAACAACTATGAGCAATCTCATCGTCTTGCTTTTTTCTAAACCACTTTTACATGGGTTAAGCTTACTATACACGGTTTTCAGCTTACTAATAGTTAACGAATTTCCAGCCAGCCTACTTCTCTTCACGTTCAGCGGCTACGCTTATCTCTTTATCAGTTTTGATTATTTGGCTTTAGCTGATAGAATAACCATAGGAAAAACTCAACAAAGGACTGAACAAGATGAGCTTTCAACAAACTCTTGAAAAATTTAATATTTTCAAACTACAAGCCTTTAGGCGAATGTTCAAGCAGTATCTATTTATTATTATTGGTGTCATTACGATTTTATTTTTTGTCTTTCACTCCTACGTATTAAGTATCAAACAAGAAAAAGCGTCTATCTTGGCAAATAACTATGTCACATTAAAAACAGAAGTCATCAAGGAACAAAATATCGTAGATACTCTTACCACTGAACTTTTTATCCAACAACCCTACTTAGAAGACCTCGATAATTTTTTAACTCTTGAATACAGTGATTATTTTGAATACAAAACAACCCAGTATATGAGCAGTGAATCGTCCAATTATTTTGGTACGTTAACTTTTATCAAAAAAATATTTTATTCCTATCCAAGCTGTAGCCGCATTATTTTTCATAATCGTGAGACTCACGCTTTAACTATTTTTTCTAGTGATACCGCGGATTTTTTAGAACGTAAGAAACTAGAACTACCCGATAAAGTACTCACGACGACAGACATTAATCAACTAATTTTGACCAATCAAACAACAGACGAACAATTACTTGCCTTTCATAAAACCTTAAATAACCCGTCTACTCTCGAAACAGTCGCAGATATGTACTATCTTTTTGATAATAAAGCCATTTATACCTCTCTTGAAACTCAAAATAAAGACTCAGCTGGAGAGCTTTTTTTATTAGACGACAAGCAACTGCTTTATGGGACTGATTCTGCTGAGGATTACGAAAGTTTACCAACTATTCAGCAAGAAAATCTCACGTCAACGTATCAATTGCTGAGCAAGCAAGATCCCAAAAAATTAGGGACCGCAGTTAGTCATCTCTATGTCTACTTTTGCCTAATTACTGTCCTAATTATCTTGATTTCATTGCCTTTTATTATTCACCATTTGCGAAATCTAGAAAGTAAGATCATGGCAATCTCTCATAAAATGACCGCGATTCAGCATGGTAATTTTGAGTCAAGTGACAATAATACAAGCAATAGCCCTGACGAATTCAATCTGATACTCGATGGCTTAGATGAAATGTCTGATCAGCTCAAACGTTATATTGACGACGTTTATGTCAGTGAAATCAAGCAAAAAAATTATCAAATGAAGACCCTGCGTTCTCAAATCAATCCTCATTTTTTGTATAACACACTTGAAGCGATTCGCATGAAAGCCATTATTAACCATGATACGGATGTCTCTGAAATGCTTTATAATACTTCACGATTATACAAAAACATGATTAAGGGAAAAGAATTGATTTCCCTTAGTGAGGAGCTCAGTTTTTGTAACGCTTATTTACGTCTATTTGAAATTCGATTTGAAGATAATTTATTTTATGATATTTCCTTTGACGAGGAGGTAGCATCAGTTCAAATTGAAAAATTATCCATCCAACCTCTGATTGAAAACTACATTGTTCACGGAATTGACTCCAGCAAAGACAATAATTTTATTGAAATTACGTGTGAAAAAGATAAAGATGACCTATTAATTATAGTGAAGGATAACGGTCAAGGTATTTCTTCAAATCGTTTACCTGAGATTCAAACCCAATTAGAAAATAATGCCATCGAATCGAGTGACTCAATGGGCTTATTAAACGTTAATTTTAGAATTAAAGAACTTTTTGGAATGGCCTACGGCGTGATGGTAGGAATAAATGATTGGCAAGGAGTCACTGTTACCTTGCGAATTCCGATTCAACAGGAGGGGATCTAAGATGAATATCTTAATAGTCGATGATGAAAAATTAATTCTTCAAGGAATCAAACAACTACTTGAAGAGACCGATATTGGCTTAACAACTATCGTAACGGCCAACTCAGGCGAAGAAGCAATCAGACGTTTCTATGAGTTCAAGCCAGCCATCGTCCTATCTGACATACGAATGCCTGGAATTAGTGGACTCGAGCTTATTAATCAACTGAAACAAACATCTATCCCGTTCAAATCGATTATCGTCAGTAGCTACGATGATTTTGACTACGCAAAAGAGGGGATTCTGCTTGGAATTGAAAACTACTTGATCAAACCCATTAATCAAAGTGAACTCATTACGACTATTACGGCTACAATCAAAAAAATAATGAATGAGCGCCTCACCAAACAGCTTTGGACCTCTAATGAACGAGAAATATTCAAGGATAATTTTCTCAGACGTTTACTCCAACAAGGTCTTTCAATTGACGATACACAAAATTGGGAGGAACTACTAAGACCCTTTAAAAATTGGGAAAAGTTGGCCGTCGCCACCATTACTTTTATCGAAGGTAGCTCTGTTGATGAGAAACAACAATTGCTACGCTCGTTGGAAAAGAAATTGCCTGTCGTTGAACGTATCAACCTCTCAACAGAAGAGCTAGGTCTGATTTACAACCCAGAAATTGCGTCAATAGAAGCTATCAAACACGTTATTTTGAGTAGTAAACTATTGCCAGATGTATTCGTAACATTTGGTTCAGCGGTTGAAACAATTAGCGAGATTCATCGCTCCTATGAATTGGCAAAAAAACTTCAACCCTATAGTTTAGTGTTTGGCTTTGGGCAATTTATTACCGAAGATGATATTAAGAAAGACTACCAATTTACTGAGAAAATCATGACCCAAGATGAATTAGCCCATCTGATCCATGACAATAATTATCACAATATCGAGAAAAAAATGCAGACACTTGAACAACATATTATTGATTCCAGATTTGGCCCCGTTGACATTCAAAATATGACAATCGGCATCGGCTTGATGCTTCACCGGATTTCTTCCGATTTAGGGATTACAACTACAGATGAAGTTAGCGAACTACGCTCATTAATGGAAACCATCACTGAACAACAAACTACTAGTCAAATAATTACCTTCTTATTAACTAAAATACACACGTTAATGCTGAAAATGAATGCGGCTGAGGTCAGCTATTCGCCCGTCATTCAACGAATTATCAAACTAATCGACACTGATTTAAGTGCCCATCACTCGCTAAAGCTATTAGCAGATCAGTTCAATATGAACTCAGCCTATCTTGGCCAACTCTTTCAAAAAGAGATTGGAGTCAGCTTTAATCAATATTGTCATCACCAACGAATGAAGCACGCTAACGAAAAAATTATCCATACCACTAATAAGATTAGTGATATTGCGAAAGCATTAGGGTATGACGATGTCAGTTACTTCTATCGTCTCTACAAAAAAGAATTCGGTGTTACTCCCAATAAAATTAGGGCGAACAAATTACTCTATAAAAAATAATAAAAACGCCTCGTCATTAGCTTGATTCTACTAATGACGACGCATTCTTTACTTAACCACTATGACATTACAAGGCGCATGATTGACGACATAATCAGTCGTTGAGCCCACAGTAAATTTTTGAATAGCCCCCTTGCCAGTTGCACCAATAACAATCAGGTCAATCGGATAGGCCTCGGGAATAATTTTAGTTAGATACTCTTTATGATTACCTAACTCAACAATCGCTTTTATCTCCTTAATACCAAACGCTTTTGCATCGTGAATTTTTTTCAACATCTCTTGTTCAACATATGCCTTTTCTTCCGCTAAAATTTTCGTGTAAGCATAGGCACTATATGCTACTTCTACTTCATTGATGATGCAGGCCACAAACAACGCCGCTCGGTTTTCTTTTGCTAGTTCTAATGCTTCTTGAAAAGCTTTTTCAGATTGCTTAGAGCCATCTACCGCCACTAAAATATGTTTATATCGTCCACTCATTGTAACCGCCTCCTTTCCTTAATTATAGCACCTCTGGTCTTACTCATCCTAATCAAATGGTAAAAAATTCAACTTTTTTTCTCATAACTAGCAAAATGGCCTCACTAATAAAATCTCTTAATCTTTTTCAATTAATCACTTTGATTAATTGACTGCTCATACTTAAATACACTATAAATACCCCATCGCATTTATAAAAATTAACAAAATGAAGCTTATTACGACAAAAATGACAACTAATCTAATCGTACTATCTTTCTCCTTGTCCAATTCACAGCTTTCTAATACTTTAATACGCTGATTAAAATAGAACATCGTGCCAAAGCCATTAAAAAGCACCGCAACCATTAACAGGGTGATAGCGATAGCCGGTTTTCGTCCAATAAATTGCATCCCTCCAATAATTAATAAGTTAACCACGGCTGCAACAATACTCATTTTCCGCGAATGCGCCAAATCAGTTTTCATCTTGATGTCTTTCACAATTGCTGATCCCTCCACTAATAAATGATCTAAGGAAAATCCTAAAAGCTTTGAAATTCGAATAAGACTTTCTATATCCGGCATCGTTTTATCATTTTCCCAATTGGAAATAGACTGCCTAGACACAAATATCTTTTCCGCCACCTCCTCTTGTGTCAGATTTAAAGCAAGTCTCTTTCGTCTAATTTTTTCACCAATACTCATATAATCCCCTGACTTTCATTGTAGTAATTACTGCCTCTACTATACAATCACTTCTCTTGGTCATTCAACTCTTATAGATGTAAAAGTGCTTTGACATCTTTTACTATCAAGTGTTTAGAGAATAAAAAGCCACTCTGTACTCCTTGACTAATTTCTATTTCTTCCGCTTTAAATCAAGCCAACAGAAAAACACAGTCGCATAAGTCATTCATAATAATTAAATGACTTATGCGACTGTGTTGAAGGAGCTACTTTGGCTGATTTTGTTTAACCGTATAATCCTTTACCGTAATTTTTATGATTGACGTGCCTGCAACCATCCTATCTGGCATCGGAGCGAACTCTTTTTCTCCAACCGAATGATCTAAAAGTAATATCAACGCCTGACGCTTTTCCTCTATATCCTGAATTAGTTCAGCCTGACCATATCCGATAAAACTGCGATAACTATAAGAATATTTATCTGGACGCTCTCCACCTGAAATCAGCTCATGATCTGTATCCAACTCTACTGCTACATGTCTATTTTGTTGAATCAAGGTCAACTTCTTGCCTTGTCTCGCGCCATGTACATAAAAAATCACCGTCTCGCCTTGCCAAACATACCCAAAATTTACGGGTACAATATACGGGTACTCATCCCCTTTCATGGCAATTCTAAGCACCTGACAGTCCGCTACTACTTGCTGGATGTCACCTAAATCCGTCAAAGCTCTTTCTTTCCGTCTCATTCTCTTGCCTCCTTCACTAGTTATAAAATTCACAATACCTTAAATTAATTATAAACAATAATTAGCAAAATAAATAGCCCTAATTTCTACCAATCTATCAGTAGAAATTAGAACTATTCTTTTAATTATTTAACAGATTAGCATGAAAACGTAAATGTGCCTCAATAAATGTTCCAATGGAGTAATAGCTATGATCATAGCCTGCTTTCAATTCATAATGAACCTCTGGCTTAGTTTCAGCAACTGTCAAAAACTTAGTAGAAACCAATTGTTCAGCCAAGAATTGATCCTGATCTCCTTGAAAAATTAGGATCGGAGGGGTCACCTCTGATCGGCTTAATAACGCAGTTGCATCCCACTCTTGCCAGTCATTTTGGTTGTCACCTAAATAATGAGTAAAAGCCTTAATCCCCCAAGGTACATCAGATGGGGTCAAAATTGGCGCAAAAGCTGAAATAGCCGAAAAGCGCTTAGCCTCTCTCAAACCAAGAACCAAAGCACCATGTCCGCCCATTGAGTGGCCTAAAATTGATTCCTTGCCAGAAAAATTAGGAATTAACTCTTGAACAATTACTGACAGTTCCGTCAAGATATAGCTAGCCATCTGATAATTTTCTTTCCAAGGTTCTGTAGTGGCATTCAGGTAAAAGCCTGCTCCCTGTCCTAAATCCCAGCCATCACTATCCGGCACGTCCCCTCCTCGAGGAGACGTATCAGGCATTGCAACAGCTAAACCTAGTTCAGCCGCATATTTTTGAAAGCCTGCTTTTTGCGAAAAATTATCATCTGTACAGGTCAGACCAGATAACCACCAAACCAGAGGAGTTGCTGTCTCAACAGGTGGCAAATACAAACTAAAGGTCATTTCTGACTTTAATGTTTCAGAATAATGACGGTATTTACGTTGCTCTCCACCAAAAGACTTGTGACTATCGATTAATTCAAGCGTTTGTTTCATGTTGACCTCCATAGGATAAAACCGTTCGAATCGCTTGGCCAGCATGAAGTAACTCAAAGGCCTCATTAATCGATTCAAAAGGTAACGTTTGTGTTATAAATGGCTCTATATCAATCTTGCCTGTCATTGCATCCTCTACCATTCCTGGTAATTGTGAGCGACCTTTGACACCACCAAAAGCCGATCCACGCCAGACGCGGCCTGTCACCAACTGGAAAGGACGAGTTGAAATCTCTTTACCAGCACCTGCTACGCCAATAATAATACTTTCACCCCACCCTTTATGACAACACTCAAGGGCCGAACGCATCACGTCAACATTTCCAATACATTCAAAACTATAATCAACGCCACCCTTAGTTAGCTCAACGATGACCTCTTGAATTGGTTGTTGATAGTCCTTAGGATTAAGGAAATCAGTTGCCCCCATCTCCTTCGCTAATTGGAACTTGTCTTCATTTAAATCAATTGCGATAATCCGTTTTGCTTGAGCTTGGACAGCCCCTTGGATGACTGCTAATCCAATCGCCCCCAAACCGAACACTGCAACTGTCGCTCCTGCCTCTACTTTCGCAGTATTATGAACCGCACCAATTCCTGTCGTCACACCACAGCCAAGTAAACACATCTTTTCTAAAGGCGCTTCTGGATTAATTTTAGCCAATGAAATCTCAGGTAAGACTGTGTACTCACTGAAGGTACTCGTCCCCATATAATGATAAACTGGCTCACCTTGGTAACTAAAGCGAGTTGTACCATCAGGCATCAGCCCTTTTCCTTGAGTCTCTCTAACCGCACTACAGAGGTTAGTCTTACCAGATAAACAAAACTCGCACTCACCACACTCAGCAGTATACAGCGGAATAACATGATCCCCAGGTCGGACCGATGTCACCCCTTCTCCTACTTCAACAACAATTCCGCCACCTTCATGACCTAAAACTGCTGGGAAAACTCCTTCCGGATCATCACCAGATAGAGTGAAGGCATCAGTATGGCAAACAGAGGTGTAGGCAATCTTCACCAATACTTCCCCTTTTTTGGGCGCGGCTACATCTATTTCAACAATCTTTAAAGGCTCACCTGGACCAAATGCTACAGCTGCTTTTGACTTCATTTGCTAATCGCTCCTCGCGTTATTTTTTCAGTTCTCTTTAACTTTATCAGATTTCGAGATAAAAAACTAATAACAAATTTGGCGTCTTTTTTGAAAAAAATAAAAACTCATTCAAAGGAACAACTTTCCTTAAAATGAGTTCTCATATTAGTTGCATTCACCCGTAGACTTTGCCACTTGCAAACAAGGTCACCTTTTCAAAATGAAGAATGCCTGTTGCACTAGCAAATAATTGACCATTACTAAGATATGTTTTTTCTCTAATAGTCAGACTAGGAGCATTGACTGGAAGTTTCAAATATGTTGCATTTTCCTGAGATAGGTACTCAGCAGAAATTTGCCGATCTGAGAATCCAATCCGTAACCCTAAATTCTCTGTGATATAAGTATAAATTGACTGCTCGACAATTTCCTTACCTAAATACGGAATAATATCCTTTCGGTAATAGGTCATCTCTACACGAATTGGTTCTTTATCTAAAAAACGAATTCGCTTAACGTAATATAACGGTGTTCCAACTGCACATCCTAAAAGAAGAGCCTGCTCAGCATCTGCTTCAAGAGTTCTAAGCTCAAGCATTTTAGATTGATTGACCGTTTCTCGGAATTCACTAGTCAACCCTTTCACCAAATTCAAATTTACACTATTATCAAAATTAATTTCCTTAATATAAATACCACTTCCACGAACCTGATAAGTATAGCCTTGATCCGTTAATAAAGTGATGGCACTTCTAATTGTGTTTCTACTCGCTTGAAAATGAGCCATCATCTCTTTTTCAGTCGGCAACTTCCCGCTTTCACGATAATCCCCCTCAACAATTTGTTGCGCCAGCAAGGCTGCAATGTCATGATACTTAGCCAAGAAACAACTCCTCCATTTACTAGTAATTACTTTCAGATAAGTTGGTAGCGCCCAACTGTTGGCAAACACCGCAACTCTCTGTGATTAACGAGTGATCGAACGCGAAATGCGGTTCATCGTATGGCGCATCCCTCTTATTGCAAGGGACATCGCATAAATATTTTCTGCCGGTGCCATTCCCCCGTAACCAGCGTCACCAATGTGCTGAATGTCTACCCCGCAAATCTTATTTCTCAAAGCAATCTGCTTCACTGTTTCTTGATCCGCGCTCTCTTGACTTGTGCCGATCGCCGACATCGTTAAAGCCCCTTCACTTTTAGCAAATTTTACCGCCTCAATCAACTCACTATCAGTAAAGCCTGGAACAGTCCCTACTGCTGGAAATAAAATAATATCCGCTCCAGCACTGGTAAATTCCTTAACGGCTTCAAGAGAGGCAACTGGTTCAGCAACACCTGCGCCGTGCATTTTTCCTGCTATGATCAAGCCAGAAAAATGCTTTTTAGCTAACACTATCGCTTTAGCAATTTCTTTGTTTGTCACACCTGTTCCTGGATTACCTGTTAGACAAATAAAATCTAACCCCAATTTTTCACATTCTTTCAACGTTTTTTCAGAACACATCCGCCCTTCAGGAATCACTAATAATTCTTCGGCCATCTTCGCTTCCAGATCAACAGGCTCAAGATTCGCCCCAATCGGTCTACCAACTAACTTTTTTAAGTCCGCTATTGGATTTCCTGTTGCTCCAGACTTAAGAGCTGTTGCCACCTCTTCAAAGAAAATCATACCAGGCAATCCCATGATAATCGGATTCAGACAGTCGAAACCATTCAATAAAATCAAGTCAGCTCCATATGCTCTGGCAACCTCGGCGTTCGTAATATCATTCGCAACTGGCGCCGCCATTACAACTGTTTCTGTACAAATTGTCCGACCTTCCGATGCTAAAATTGCTTGCTTTAAATCCGCACTACTCATTTTTTCAATCTCACTTGTTGAACAACTTAATAATCGTTTAACCATTTTTACACCTATCCTCTTTTATTATTTCATAAAATAATCCGTGAGCTAAGTCAATTTTGTCCCTTTAAAATTAGTACCAACTAATTTAACTTAATGGTACTACTTTACAAAGGAAATAACAAACAATTTTACGATTAATGAGATAGGCTACCCAAAATTTGGTTTATCCTGTACACTTAAAAATAGACAGATAACCAAATTTTATCTAAATAATCAAACTATTGAGACATTGATATATTTCCAAATTAGTTTACGAAAGGTAAATATATGCTAAAAATTATTGAAGTTATTCAAGATGCCACTGCCAAAAATTGCCCGCTACCAGCCTTAGCTCTAGCACTAACTTTGCCAGATATCTGTAGTCAAATCGAAGATCCCGATGAGAAAAATGTCGGTTATCGATACCGCAACTGGTACAATAATCACGTCCACAAATACGAAGACTTTCATTGCGCCCAACAAACGCCTAGCCTCGAACCCCTCCATGATATGGATGTTATGCTTCATAAATTTAATGGTTATGCCTGCTATAAATTGCGCTGTCTCTTATTACATCAAGGTGATGCTGCATTGACTGGTAAAATAAAGTACGATAATCTTTATTTTACGATTCATTCTGGAGAAGAGCCGCGCTTTATTCCACCAAATAAGCCAACTGGCCAACCTATTGAACATATTAGCATTAACAGTCAGTTATTGTGCGAATATTTATGTACCTATGCCAAAAAGTATTACGAAGACCATTCAAACAAAGATTTATTTAAGCGAAATGTCTTGCACAGGTGACTCTATTAATCATAAACAAGCTTTCGGCTTGCTCAAAAAGCACTCCGAAAGCCTGTTTATAATTAACTATTTTTTTACTCTTGCACTTTTTTCAGCTTTTTATATAAAACTGAGCGATGAATCCCTAACTGCTCGGCTGCCGGATTTACCTGCTGTTGATGCCGATCTAAAGCTTTTTCAATCACTAGCTTCTCCACATGCCCCATTATCTCTTTGTAGGTATAGTCCTCAAGAGTCTCTAGATAAAGATCTAGCAAAAAATCTGATTGATTACCTTCTTCTATCGAATGAGTGTCTCCTAATATGATTAAGCGTTCCACATAATTACGCAATTCACGGGTATTCCCAAGCCACGGATTTATCAACATTTTACGCATTTCAGTCGCTGAAACGACATAATTTTTACCATACTCCTGATTAAATTGAGCGACGTATTTATGGACGAGACCAACAATGTCTTCCGGCCGTTCTCTCAAAGGCGGCAACTGAATTGGCAGGACATTGATACGATAATACAAGTCCTTTCTAAACGTCCCCTCAGCCACCATCTGTCCCAAATCTCTATTCGTTGCACAAATCAAGCGAAAATGAACTTTATGACTAGTAACCGAGCCAATTCGGCGAACATCACCACTTTCAATTACTTGAAGGAGCTTTGTCTGCATCTCCAGTGGTAACTCAGAAATTTCATCTAAAAAGAGAGTGCCATTATTAACGGCCTCAAGTAAGCCAACCTTTTCCTCTGTCGCACCTGTAAAGGCCCCTTTTTCAAAACCAAAAAACTCAGATTCAAATAAATCTTTAGGAATAGCGCCACAGTTGACAGAAACAAATGCTCCGCCATTTTGAGGACTTTTCTCATGAATATACTTTGAAAGAACGCCTTTTCCTGTGCCGCTTTCACCGTATAGCAATATTTTGCTATCATAGAGAGCCACTTGCTGACAGACACTAACAATCTGCTTCATAGCGGGACTTTCCATGATAATCTCAACTGGCTGTTGGTCTTTCTCATAGGCAACACTCAATTCTTTTTTGACCTGTACCCCTTCTCTAGTATCAATTTTTAGAAAATCAGATTCATCTGACATTGTCACAACTAGATGGACCGTTCCGTCTTGATAAAGAATTGGCACCGAGGTTGATTTAACATTATAGCCGCGATTAGTCGCAATCACTTTCGTAACAGGCTGTTTCGTTCTCATGGCCTCCAATGTCGAGGACTCTTCATAAAAACCTTGCTTCACTAAATCATGGACATTAGCTCGTAATAACTCCTCCAAACTCAGTCCTAAAGTCAGAGCTGTAAACGTATTTGATAACAAGACATTTCCTTGAGAGTCTGTTACAAAAAGTGTTGCAGGTGCATTTTTTTTAATAGTTTGACTGATAATTTCGTCTAAAAGATTAAACATTCATTTTCCCCTATCCCATTAAGAGGAACAGCCCTCTTAACTAGTATTCCCACTACACTTATTATAACAAACTGGCCTCATTCTCACTATCTAATAAACATCTAGCCCCCTGTCCTAATCATTTTCCTAAGTATACTTAATAGGCTAAACAATCGGATTTAATGAGGCAATCACTTGATTGGCTTCTGTCACCAATTGCTCAATCATCTCTTTAGCTGGACGAATGTCAGTGATCATACCAGAGATTTGGCCTGCCATCACAGAACCATTTTCCACATCACCTTCATAGACTGCTTTTCGCAACGAACCCAAAGTCAATGCTTCTAACTCATCTCTAGAGGCATTCGCAAACTCTAATTCTTGATATTTTTGAATCATCGGATTTTTAATACTTCTAACAGGTGCGCCACTGCGGCGTCCAGTCACCATTGTCGACGTATCATCTGCTTTCAAAACAGCTTGCTTAAAGCTATCTGGAACAGGACATTCTTCTGCCGCTAAAAACAGGGTCCCAAGTTGAACCCCTTGGGCTCCTAAGGCAAAAGCCGCAGCAACTCCATGTCCATCTGCAATACCACCTGCTGCAATAACTGGTATCGAAACAGCTTGTACTACTTGTGGAACCAATGCCATCGTCGTCGTTTCACCAACATGGCCCCCTGCTTCTGTTCCCTCAGCAACAAGTGCGTCAACTCCAAGTTCCTCCATTTTTTTAGCCAATTTAACAGAAGGAATCACTGAAACGACTTTAACTCCCGCTTTTTTTAGTGTCTCCATATAAGGCTTAGGTGTGCCCGCTCCTGTCGTAACTACCTTGACTCCTTCTTCAATCAGAACCTCAATTAATTCTGGTATATTAGGCATCATCAACATCAAATTGACAGCAAATGGCTTATCAGTCCGTTCTTTACACGCCACAATCTGTTCGCGCAACTGCTCAGCAGATAACCCACCTGAAGCTAAAATTCCTAACCCCCCCGCATTAGACACCGCACTAGCCAATTCATACCGGGCAATTTGTGCCATTCCTCCTTGAAAAATTGGGTAGTCAATATTAAACATCTCCGTAAATTTACTCATTTTATTTTCCTACTTTCTTTTTATTTATATAAACAATATCTAAGATAAGTCCAACAACTGCTAGAGCAATGGCCACATAAAAGGCTTTAGTAAAATCACCTGAATTTGCTGCTGCCATATTTGCCGCTACTTTTGGTGCAAAGAAAGCCGCCACTGAATAACCGGCAAACACAATGCCATAATTCACCCCCTGATTCACTGGACCATAATTCTCCATTACAATTGACGGAAAGACTCCCATCACACCACCGAAGCATAGGCCTAAACCAATGATGCCAATAACAAATCCAAAGGTGCCAGAAATAGTTGCCAAAATCAACAATGAACCTGCAACAACGCTATAAATGATTAGCAACACTTTAGTGCGTCCTATCTTATCTGATACAGCTCCCCAAACAACTCGTCCTAGACAATTACTTAAAGAATAAACACTGACTATCAGAGCAGCTGTTTTAGCAGATAAGGCAAACATACCTTGGCCAATGACAGAGGCATTGGACGCGATCATCAAGCCTGAAAATGCCCCTACCCCAAGCATAGCAATAATCAAATAAAACTCAACCGTTTGAAGCATTTGCTTCCAATCCTTGTTAATTAATTTTGGCCCTTCAGTTTGTGGAGGTACCCACCCTTCTGGCACATAGTTAGCAGGTGCATTTCTCAAGAAAAGACTAGCTACAAGCGTTACGGCGATATAGACAAGTCCCATCCATTTAAAAGCAGCCAAAACATCTTGACTTTCGATCAACGCATTGGCAATAGGAGCTGCAATAATAGCTGCTCCACCCATCCCAGCGGTGATTAATCCAGAGGCTAACCCTCGTTTATCAGGAAATAAACGAATGGTGTTACTTAAACAACCAGAATACGCAAAGCCTTGTCCTAGGCCTGCTATCACGCCATAACTCAGATAAAGCATCGTCGTGGAAGTCGCCATGCTCGTTAAGAAAAAACCAGCACCAAACAATAAACCACCAAACAGGATCGTCCACTTCGCCCAGCCTTTATCCGTAAAATAACCACCTAAAATATTAGGAATTGGGCCAATTGCGGCATTAATGGTAAAAGCCGTCATAATTTCTCCCATACTCCACCCTTTTAACTGGCTCAACGGTCCAGCAAAAACACTAAAGGCATACACTGCCCCTGTACATAATAATATGGCCATTGAAGCAAATAATACTTGCCACCTATTTATTTTCTGACTCACCCTCGCTACCTCCCTTATGCTTTTTCTTTAATGAGGTCTTTTAATTTACCCCAGTGCTCTTGAAATAGATCATTTGACATTGTTGTTAACTTATCAGAAATAATCGGCGAAAAATCCATCTGTGCTAAAATATCTTTTTCCAAGTCAATACCTGGTGCGATTTCAATAAGCACGAGCTGCCCTTCTTCTAATTTAAAGACTGCACGTTCAGTTACATACAACACATTTTGCTCTTTCTCTGATGCGTACTTACCACTGAAAGTAATTTGCTCCACCTTTTTAAGGAACTTTTTATGCTTCCCTTCCTTAAGGATAGTCAACTTTCCTTCAGCGACATTAACTTCTAACCCGCCAGCTGTAAAAGTACCAGCAAAAATTAGCGTTTTCGACGTCTGAGAGATATTAATAAAGCCACCACAGCCAGCGACCCGATTGCCAAATTTACTAACATTAACATTCCCATACTGATCTGTTTGCGCCAAGCCTAAGACAGATAGATCCAAACCACCGCCGTCATAAAAATCAAACTGTGAATGATGATCCACAATCATTTCACTATTGTAGGCAAACCCAAAATCTTTAATATCAGCAGGGACACCACCAATTGAGCCCGCTTCTGTCGTTAAAATCAATTGATCGCTAACTTCTTCCTCAGCAGCAATTGCACCCACACTAGCTGGAATACCCACTCCTAAATTTAGAATCGTACCAGGAATTAGCTCCATTGCCGCGCGGCGTGAAATAACCTTACGCTCATCTAAAGGCATTTCCGGTACCGCATTTAAAGGGACTTTAACTTCACCTGAAAAGGCTGGATTATACTGAGTATTTTCTGTTTGATAATGATTTTCTGGTGAAGAAACAACCACATAGTCAACTAAAATGCCCGGAACGTGGACATCTTTTGGATTAATAGAACCACCAGCAACAACTGTCTCAGCCTGAGCGATAATAATGCCGCCTGAGTTTCTTACCGCTTGAGCAATTGGCAGGACTTCCATATGTAGCCCTTCCTTTTTCAATGATAGATTTCCATGTTCGTCAACAATTGTTCCTCGAATCAAGCCCACATCTAATGGAAATGATGGATAATAGAGCCAGTCTTCGCCATCTATTGTTGTTAATTTCACAAGATCATCGACACTTTTTTCAGACATTCTTGCGCCTTCTACACGAGGGTCAACAAAGGTTCCCATGCCAATTTTAGTAATAACCCCTGGGCGTTTAGCAGCTATTTCACGATACAACTGCGTAATGACCCCTTGAGGTAAATTGTAGGCCTCACATTTATTTTCACTAATCAACTCAGCCAATTTAGGCGAAGCAATGGCAATCCCCCCAATCCAGCGCTTGATTAAGCCCTCATGACCTAAATGACTCATTCCTTTATCTCTTCGATTCCCTACAGCACTCGCATGCATCACTGTTAAGTTTTTTGGATGCCCTTCAGTCAAAAATCGTTCTTCCATTCCGATCAAGGTCTCTTCATTCACACACGATAACCCAAATCCACTCAAGGCAACTGTACTGTTGTCCTTAATTAACTTAGCAGCTTCTTCTCTCGTAATAATTTTCACGTTGCTTCCTCCTTCTATCATGTTACGATAATCACAAGAATGAGTAATTCACTCTTCCCTTACATATAAGCAAGTATCGTGCCAACTTTTAAATCCCCTAATCAAAGGATTTCCAATCAAGAAACGTCTCAATAAAGAGATTGATTAACCGCTTATCGTAAAAAAGTGTCGCAAATTAGAGACTAAAGCCGTGGCTCTCACCAAATTGTGACAAAACAAAAAAGCTAGGACGAATGTCCTAACTTTTTCAATTAATTAGATAAACTCTTGGCCGCTTCCTTATCAAGAATCACCGTTAAATTTGGATGAAGCCTTAAATAAGAAGAAGGAAAATCTGGTGTCATTGGCCCCTCCAAAGCGCGCTTTACCGCCTCAGCCTTCCTAGTCCCATCAGCAATTAAAACTAATTTCTCTACTTTTAACAATGCTGGTAAGCCCAAGGTGTACATATAATCTGAATAATTACCATTCAAGCTTTGTTGATAAGGTTCATTCCAAGGATACTCATTCGTTAATTCGACTTGATAGACTTCTTGATCATATAGAGTACACTCTGGCATATTGGCACAAAAATGACCGTCTTCTCCAATACCAATCACCATCATGTCCAAGCCCCCCGCCTCATCAATTTCAGCAGGAAAGGTCGCAAAATTAGTGCCATCCATAGCATGAATTCGGCTCGCTTCAATCGCTGCTGGTTCAAAAAATGAGTGCGCTAGGCCATCAAAATTATCATATCCGACTACCTCACCCTCTTGATTTTTGATAGGTGTTTCATCAAACGTATAATAGTGGACATTTGATAAATCAGACAATTCCCCAAGTCTATCAACTAACTGTTCATACATTCGCTTTGGCGTACTACCACCTGTTAAAGAAACATTAACTCGCTTATCTTGAAGACAAGTAGCAAGAATCAACTCCGAGCACAATTGACTCATTTTTTCATAAGAATCTACGACTATTTTTTTCATATTAGGCCTCATCTAGCTTTCTTTGACTATTCTTGAGATATAACTTAAAGATTTTTTTTGACAACATGTATTGAGAATGAATTGTCATCATTGTGTCTTGAGCATGGCTGAAAAGAGGCGAATACTCAACAGCTATTCCCGCGGCCTCACTTTGAACCACACTAGTTTGAAAACGATGCGCCTTTGTTAATAGCTCATTTGCTTCATTCATTTTGGCCTCAGCTTCACTCAATTGATCCTCTTCCAATAAATCATAGGCCTCCATCAGAGCAGTCCGAGCATCCCCAGCATGTAAAATCATTTGCATTGAAATTTGAATCAGTTCGTCTTTTGTCAGTTTAGTTGTCATTTACTTTCTCCTTCTAGCTCAAGTTGTTCTAAATCATAGGCCTTCCAAAATGGATACCAGATCGCCGTTGCAATCGCTAAAACGACTAGAGATAGAACAATTGCTTTCCAATCTCCACTTACTAAGTCCCCCTGAATCGGCGCTGGAATAAACCATAAATTAAAAACTTTTGATGGTGTTGCCACAAGGCCACTTTTCAGTGCAAAGTAAACAATCGTTGGATTAATAAATGAATTTAACCAAAAAGGAATCATCAACAATGGATTCAGCATAATCGGTGCTCCAAAAACAATCGGCTCATTAATATTAAAGATACTTGGCACAATCCCTGCTTTACCGATCGCTTTAAGTCTAGCCGACTTACTTTTAACTAGCATAAATGCGAGTGGCAAGGTCGTCCCCATACCGCCCAACGTAATCAGCCCTTGCACAACTTCACCAGTATTGATATTAGTCGCTGCAAGACCTTGACTAAGTAATTGCGTATTTTCTGCAATCCCTGCTAATTGAATCGGATAGAATAACCCGTAAAGTAACCAAGGGCTGATCCCAAAGGAATATAGAATTGTTGTAACAAAAACAAATCCTAGTAACCCTAAATAGCTTTGCCCAAAATTGGTTAAAGGCGTCAAGATAGTTGTCAAAATTTCAAAAAAGTTAATATTAAAGGTAAACACAACTAGATACGCTATCGTTAAAATAATTAAAATCGGCATAAAGGAATCAAAGCTTGATACAATATAATCTGGAATGGCTTCACTATCCTTGAAGAATGTAAACTTCGCCAAAAGAATAAACACAATTGCCGTAAAATAACCAGATAAAATCCCTAAAAACATCCCACCAGAACCAAAACTGTCCCCAGCAAAAATTAGTTCGCCATTCTCGTTAATTTTTGCCAAAACTAACATCAGATATAAGCCAACATTAGCAATACCAGCAAGATTTTTCTTACTGTCCATCTTCTTCCGCTGTAAAATATAGACGGGCAGAACAAAGGAAATCGCTAAGCCAATAATCCCAAAACTAAAACTACTTATGGGAGTTAAATCTGGAAATTTTGGAAAGTAACTATTTAAAATAGATAAAACGGAAATCACGGACCCGACCAAAGTCAGAGGTAGTGTACTCATGATTGCATCCTGTAGACTAGCAATCCAACTATTCCGAGATAACTTTGTTGCAAAAGGTGTGACTCGCTTATTTACTAATGCTATAAAGGTCTGCATCTTTTTATTCCTCCATCATAGTAAGTACTTTTTTCACCGCTCGCTCGCCATCTAAAGCCCCATAAATATCGTTTTCAATAATGGCAAGTTTCACGTTTTTTCCTGCTATTTTTTCTTCAATTTCCTGCTCTAAATAACGTAAATGTGGGCCAACTAACAAGACATCAATCTCATCTACATGATTGTCTATCTCAGACTCGCTTGTTGCAAAAACCTCCATAATAAGCTGTTGCTTCTTCGCTGATTTTCTCATGCTACTTGCCAAAAAACCACTACTTGCACCGCCACCACATACTAACATAACTGTTATTTTATCCATTCTTCATTCCCCCTAGCTAATTGATTAACCTAAGTTTACCAACTTTCCAACAGCAGGGACAGCCATCTTTTTCACCGCACCGGTGCAACTACCAATTGTTATTTTTATTTAAAAAAGGCTATAATGAAGATACATTTTAAGGGGATAAAGGGTGGTAGTGACTGTGGAAGAAAAATTTATGCGAGTTATTTTATTTTTAGATGCTAACAATAGCTGGACAACCTCCACTGAGCTCGCTCAGTATTTAGGTTGTTCAAAGAGAACTATTAAAAATTATGTTCAGCAAATTAACGAATTAGTTCCCGATGCTATCTCAGCATCTCAAAAGGGCTATCAGTTAGCTGCCTTACAAAAAGAACAAGTATTTAATTATTTCAAACTGGACGCTAGCCCTAATTTGCAAAGTTTAAAGCAGCGCCGTAAACAATTAATCCTGGCCTTACTCAGAGAGCGTCATAAATTAAATGTCTTTGATTTAGAAGAACTACTTTTTATTAGCCCAACGACGTTAAAGAATGATTTGAATAAAATCAGGGAAGAATTTTCGACCTATGATTTAACCATCGCAATCACTGGTGATTTTGTTGAAGTAATGGGCGCTGAGAAAGATAAGCGCCGACTTTTTATCGATCAGGTATATGATGACTATGACACGAGTAGCCTTGATATTTCCTTTATCGAACAATTATTTCCCCTCATCCCAGTTGCAACAATCTCGGAATTCACGTCACAATTGCTGAAAGAGAATGATCTATTTGTCGATGACTATATTCTTACGAGCATCATTCTTCATTTTACGATTATGCTTGAACGAATTAAAAGTAGCCACAGCTTAACTGCTCCACCTATTGTCGAGTTGAATGAGCCAAATATCTTTGCTATGTCTGAAGAAATAGTTTCCTACTTAGAAACTTTACTTAGGTTGAAATTCGCACCTAATGAGGTCTATGAAGTGTACTTTTTATTATTAGCTAAAACCTCTAGTGTTAGTCAAAAAAAAATAACAAAGGATAACCTCGTTACCTTCGTCAAACCAGAGGCACTTGAAATTGTAGATGAAATTATGGCCTTTCTCAATGATTTTTACGTGATTGATATTGAGGATGAAGGCTTCTTAATTCCCTTTACTGTCCATATCAACAACTTACTAATTCGTAGCCAGACAGCCTATTTCTTGAAAAATCCTTTGCTGACAAGTATTAAAGAAGGCCATCCTTTTGTATACGAGCTCTCGGTTTCCATTGCACATATTATCAATAAGCGAACAAACAACACCGTGACAGATGACGAGATTGGTTTCCTCGCATTACATTTAGGCGGGGCTTTTGCCAAAGAAAATAAGAAATATCGAAAATTATTAACAGCCTTAGTTATTCCAGATATTCGTACCTTGGCCTCTGATTTGAATGCTAAAATCGAAAAACAATTCGGCGACTCTTTATTTATTGAGCAGGTCTATACACGGCTAATAGACCAAACAGAATTGATAAATTTTGACGTTGTTATCACGACCATCCCTTTGCTTGTTGCAAATGATCAGCTAACCATTATTAATATTAGCCCCTTCTTCAATCTAAGTGATCAAAAAAAAATCTACTTCGATATTGAAGAAGCCCTCCTAAAAAAGCGATACGATCAATTTAAGAAAAGTATCTGGCAAGTCAGTGACTCTAACTTTTTTATGAAGAACGAGGTGTTAACAACTAAGGCTGATGTGATTCAGGTTGTATCAGATATTTTAATTAATGAAGGCATTGCTCAACCTAATTTTGAGCAGCAATTACTCACAAGAGAGTCTCTCTCTTCAACAGCCTATAACAATATAGCGATTCCTCACACGATAAAAATGGATGCCATTCACTCAAAAATGTATATTATTTGCAGTGAACGCCCGATTGATTGGGGAGACGATCAATTCGTTAACATCATTTTCTTGTTTGCGATTAACGAACACGACAAAAAAACCTTCTACACTATTTTTGAAATGATTTCATTACTTTTCTCAGACCGAAAAAATGTTCTAAAAGCCTTAAAATATGATAATTACCACGATTTCCTCTCCTTTCTAACGAGTCAAAATATTAATCAGTAAGCGACAAAATAAGCTAAAGCCCTCCTACTGCGAGAGCTCTAGCTTATTTAAGTGACGTCATTTACACTAAAAATCAGAGTAAATAGAAGCCTTTTATCTCGTCACATACTTAGTTAAATCCAGTGAATTAATCGCTAAAAATTGTCGAATACTGATAGATGCGGCGCCATATAGCGTCGCATTCGACCCCAGCTCCGAGTTAACAATCTCCGCCTCTTGATTAAAGGAACTCGTCAAGTGAGCGACAATACTTGGTAACATCTCAGGAATTTTACGGATAATCGCACTATTCAAAAAAATTCTTTGAGGAGAAAAATGGCAAATCAAATTATTTACCCCAATTGACAGATGCAGGGTCATTTGATCGATCAGCTCTAAAGCAATCGGCTCTTTTTTCTTGTAAGCAGATATAAAACTTTCTAATTCAGGCTTTAAACCAGTCTTTTCGGCATAGGCTTCAAGAATTGCCTTCTCAGAGCAATACTGCTCCAAGCATCCATGGTTACCACAAGGACAGAGACGACCACGAGGAACCAGAGTTGAATGCCCCACTTCACCAGACTTACCGCCCTTCCCTTTATAAAGCTGATTATTAATCATAATTCCTGCACCAATCCCACTATAGATACTCAAACTAACAATATCAACATCTCTTGTTGAAAAAGTTGCCTCAGCCATGGCAGTCAGATTCGCTTCATTTTCTAGTATAACTGGTATAGCAAATAGTTTACCTAATTCAGCTACCAAATCCATCTGGTCTAAATCATAATATGGCGTAAATTTAATTTGATTATCATCAACAATACCATGAATCGCGATCGTTATCCCAACAATCCCGTAAGGTGAGCTTGTCTGACATCTAGTCTGATGATCACGAATAATTTCTGCTAAACAGTCAATAACCGTCGCTTGTGAGACACTAAAATTTTTTATTTTTTTTGAATCGACAAAACAACCGTCGAGATAAGTCAATGAACTAGACACGTAATTATAACCCAGATCAAAATTTAAGGTATAGCCCGCACGACTGTTAAAGCCCATTAATACAGGCTTACGGCCACCCGTTTTAGCACTACTTCCCTCCCCCAATTCAATAACTAACTCCTTCTCAATTAACCCAGCAGTAATTTCAGATACAGTCGCTTTATTTAAGTTGGTTCGTTTAGCGACCTCCGCTCTAGAAATTGTTTGCTCTTTAATTATCTGTTCTAAAACAACTGCTTCATTTTGTTTGCGAATCATATATTTATCAACTAACATTTTTTCACTACTTCCTATCTTAATTAGTCTATCTTATCTACTGTTAGTTTATCACGCTAACAATTTAGACACAACTTCTACTGTTGACACACGACATCATCTCCAAAAAAGTTTCCAAATGAATGACAGATAATGATTGACAAGGGAGTTCATATTCATTATTATATAGTTAGTACGTTAAACTTACTTAAAAAACTTGGAGGTATTACAATGGAATTTTTCCCTACAATTAGCAAAATTAATTTTGAAGGTACCGAAACTGAAAACGATTTCGCATTCAGACACTACAATCCTGACGAAATTGTTCTCGGAAAAACAATGAAGGAACATTTACGTTTTTCAATGGCTTGGTGGCATACATTAACACAAGACGGTTCAGATCCCTTTGGTGCTGCTGTCAATCAACGAACATGGTTAACTGATGATCCTATGGAAACAGCTAAAAATCGTGTTGAAGCAGGCTTTGAAATCCTTGAAAAATTAGGAATGGACTACTTCTGTTTCCATGATGTAGACATCGCACCTGAAGGCAACTCACTACAAGAATTTTTAACTAACTTAGATATCATTAGTGACTTAATTAAAGAAAAAATGGATAAAACTGGAATCAAGCTACTATGGAACACAGCTAATATGTTTACCAATCCACGCTTTCTTCATGGCGCTGCCTCTTCATCTAATGCAGATGTCTTTGCTTATTCTGCAGCACAAGTCAAAAAAGGCCTAGACCTTAGTAAAAAATTAGGGGGACAAAACTATGTCTTCTGGGGTGGTCGCGAAGGCTACGAGTCTCTACTAAATACTGATATGATGTTAGAGCAAGACAACATTGCCCGTCTTTTCCAAATGGCAGTGGATTATTCGAAAGAAATTAATCACCATGTTCAATTCTTAATTGAGCCTAAACCAATGGAGCCATCTAAACATCAATATGATTACGATGCTGCTACAGCAATGGCTTTCTTACAAAAATATAATTTACAAGACTATTTCAAATTGAATTTAGAAGCTAATCACGCTACCTTAGCAGGCCATACTTTTGAGCATGAAATCTATGTCGCTAGATGCTATGACGCTCTAGGTTCACTAGATGCTAACCAAGGCGATGTTTTATTAGGCTGGGATACAGATGAATTCCCAACTAATATTTATGATACTACCTTAGCAATGTATCAAGTCCTAGAAAATGGCGGAATCGCCCCAGGTGGAATCAACTTCGATGCAAAAGTTCGCCGCTCTTCATTTACCATGGACGACTTATTCTTAGCACATATTGCCGGGATGGACACCTTTGCTCGTGGTCTAAAAGCTGCGGCAAAATTGAAGGAAAAACGCTTCTTCGATAAGGAAATTGAGCGTCGCTATGCTAGCTACCAAACGGGAATTGGGGAATCAATTGTCGCTGGTAAAGAAACACTTTCCTCTTTAGCAGCTTACGCTTTAGAAAATGACCAAATTACTAACGAATCAGATCACTTGGAGTTACTAAAATCTAAACTTAATGATTACTTAGTATAACCAATTTTATAGGCTAAGGCACACTTAAAGATAGTCTGCCTTAGCCTTTTGACTACTTTACAACGGAGGTTTTATAATGAGTTATATTATCGGAATCGACTTAGGCACAAGCTCTTTGAAAGGAATTTTACTCGATAAAAAGGGCACGATCCTCACTACGAAACAATCAGCATACGACTTACTAACACCACAAGTTGGCTTTAGTGAACAAGACCCACACGTTTGGACTGATGCCTTAGAAATAGTTCTACAACAACTTCTAAAGGAAGTCCCAGAAGCCGCCGAAAAAACAGCTGGTATTAGTTTTTCTGGCCAAATGCACAGTTTAGTATTACTTGATGCCACTGGCAGTCCACTACGTCCTGCTATTCTATGGAATGACGTCCGAACAACTTCTCAGTGTCAACAAATCATGGAACAGGCTGGTGAGCAAGTAATTGCCATCACTAAAAACCGAGCATTAGAAGGCTTTACACTACCAAAAATACTTTGGGTTAAAGAACATGAGCCTGACATTTGGAACCAAACTGCGCAGTTTCTTTTACCAAAAGACTATGCTGGCTTCTATCTAACAGGCAATCAACAAATGGAATATTCAGATGCTGCCGGTACCTTACTTTTAGATGTTGAACAACGAACATGGAGTCAGCCATTAGCAGAGCAATTTGACTTATCTCTCGATATATTCCCCAAACTAGTTGAATCTTCAGATGAAATTGGGGTAATTAAACCAGAACTTGCTAAAAAATTAGGCTTCACTTCAGAGGTTAAGGTATTTTCAGGTGGCGCTGACAACGCCTGTGCCGCTTTGGGTGCTGGCATCACTCAGGAAGGAATGGCCTTAGCTAGTATCGGAACTTCTGGGGTCTTCCTTTCCTATGAAAAAGATGGTCAAGCAGATTATCACGGACAACTTCATTACTTTAACCACGCAGCTAAACAAGCTTACTATTCAATGGGGGTCACCCTTTCCGCTGGCTACAGTCTCAATTGGTTCAAAGAGACATTCGCACCTGATAAAAGCTATGATCAATTACTTGAACACTTAGCGGAGATGTCAATTGGAGCTGACGGTTTATTGTTTACTCCCTACATTATGGGCGAACGAACGCCACATGTTGATAGCCAAATTAGAGGAAGCTTTATTGGGATGGGCGCTCGCCATACTCTCGATCATTTTGCACGAGCGGTTATCGAGGGAATCACATTTTCCCTGAAAGACTCGCAACAACTGATGCAACAATTGGGTGGTAAAAACATCGAAACCCTTATTTCAGTAGGTGGTGGCGCAAAAAATAGCACATGGCTACAAATCCAAGCAGATATTTTCAACACGACCGTAACTACTTTGACCAGTGAACAAGGTCCTGCATTAGGAGCCGCGATGATTGCCGCAGTCGGCGCAGGTTGGTACCCAGATATGGCCGCATGTAGCGCCGAATTGGTGCATTACGGCGAAAGTTATACACCTATCACGGAAAATGTCACTCTCTATCAAGAGGTTTATGCCCTCTATCAACAAGTTTATGGTGCAACAAAAGACCTTTGTCACGATTTAGTTGGACTATAATCCCTCCTAAGTCTATCCCAAAAATAATCAGCCAGTTAAAAGATGAGCCCCCTCTCTTTCGACTGGCTGATTTTGGCTAAACATCGAGACGATACTCAGTTCATCTATCTGATAAAGTCCCTTTTCTTTCACTTCCCTTTAACACCTCAATAATAGCTAACGCAGTCAATCCCTGACCATATGACATAGGAGCTGTCACTATCTGCTTATAACTAGCTGCATTTTCACCAATCGGAGTGCCCGCTGAAACACCTAGAACCTCGCCATTTTCCGATACTCTTGATAGAATTGCTTGAAAAGAGTCCTCCAAAAGAGCCAATGTCTCTTCCTCAATCCAGCCGATTTGTGCGCCTTTATAAAGCCCCGCAACAATTGCCGCTGAACCCGAGGTTTCCGTATAGCTCGTAAAATCATCTAATACAGTGTGCCACAGACCATCAGCCGCTCTAAGTTTCAGTAAAGACGTAAGTTGATTTTGCCAAATCCCCTTGACATAATTAACCACACTTTGACTAAATTTCCCCTCTCCCAATCTTATAATTTCTGGCGCCGCATAGGTGAACCAAGCGTTCCCTCGACACCAGTATACCTCACTAAAATTATCCTCACGCTGAAAGCTCCACCCATGATAAAACAACCGATCTGTTTTATTAAATAGATACTTAATATGAAGCAATAATTGATACTCTACTTCTTCAATGTATTGCTCATTTTCTTGCTCGACACCCATTCTAGTCATAAAAATTAACGTCATAAACAGTGTATCTAACCATATTTCCCCCTCATTCAATTTTATCTCGTGCTTCGTCTTACCAGAAGTGACATGCTGAAAACCACCTTCCTTGGTCTTTGGCAATCCGATTAACAGCCACTCACACCACTCTGTACAAAAATTCAGCAACTCTGGATAAGTTGACAATGAGATCAATGGAGCCGTTGTATTAATATTTTTCTGAGGCAAGCCTAACTTAGTCTGATTGCTAAACCAATTCAGCAAATAGTCCCCGTACTTTTCTGAAGAAATAACCTTATTATATTCGGCTAAGCAATATAAGCCAATCCCTTGGGGCCAGTCCCATTCCTCCATCCCAAAATCACGAGAAAAGTAGCCAATCTTCTCAGCCTCTTCACCTAATTGTGACCACTCTTTCTCTTTACTTGGTCGATCTAATTTCACCAAACGATCCAATACATTGTCTAAGGTTTTTACTAAAAGCATCCGATCCTCTTTATTCATTTTTCTGACTCCTTCAAAATTGAGCTATTCTCCCTCTTTATTCTATTAATAATTCTCATTAAAAATTTCCTCTGCTTTTTCAATAAAACTATCATAAGCCTCTGCTGGCGTCATAGTTGAGTAAGTTATTTCAGCATATAAATCTTTAAAATGATTGTTTAATTCTGAAAAGCCAATTGGTGGAACAGGTGAAGCCTCTCCCACAATATCAGCCACTTCAGATAAATAATCAGCCGTTCTTTTTTCTGTTTCTGACATCTCTGGATATAGCAATTCTCTAACTTTTTTATTTGCGGGAATTCCACGCTCCGTCCCAATAATTTTGACAGCTTCTTCGTCATTAATAAAAAAATCAATAAATTTAGCAGCCTCATCTTTTACTTTCGAGGTCTCAGCCATTGAATAGTAAAAAGTTGGGCGGTAATAAAGTGCCCCTGTTCCTTTAGCGCCATAAGGTAACTCTAAGGATAGCTCAACCCCTTCAACAGCCGATTCCTGATACGTAACAAACTGATTAGACCATGTTTGTAGGAAACCCGCTTGCCCTAATGAAAAAGGATTCTCATCAAAGCTCTTTAAATTTCTGACCACTTCAGCAGTTGGGAGTGAGCCTGACTCGGCTAACTGTTGAATACGTGACATATATCCTTCAAATGTTGGTCTAGTAAATCCTAAAACAGGTTTCCCAGACTTATCATAGGTATACAGTTCTTCTCCTTTCGTTCTTAGGTAATACTGAAACATGACCGAACTATCTGAGTCGTCAATAAAACCATAGCCGTCTGTTTTTTTATGAACAGCTTCTACTCCTTTTACCAATTCTTCAAATGACCAGGAACTATAGTCAATTGCCACTTTTGCTTCATCTAACAGTGATTGATTCACCAACATTGCTGTAACGTTCATACTAGGCGCAACCGCATAAAGCTTATCACGCAAACGAGCCGTCTCAATCAAACTCTCATCAATTTCTGATGTTTGAATACCACCTGCCGTATTAATAAATTCACTCAAATCTGATAACTGATTTTTCTCACCATACTGAGCAACATAGGCTGCATCCATCTGCATAATATCTGGTAGCTCACCTGCTGCAGATTTTGTGGCCAACTTTTTCCAATAATCATCCCAAGCAGAATATTCAAACTCAATGGTTACCTCAGGATGTCTCTTTTCATATAACTCAATGGCTTTTAAGTACTTTTCATGACGGACCTCTGATCCCCACCAGATAAACGAAATCTTGGTTTGATCATCGCCTTTTTCCGCCTTCTTTGCCTTTTGGCTACAAGCCGTTAAGAACACCACCACTAACAAAAATAAGACACCTATTTTCTTCATTCTAGTCATCATCGTCTACTTCCTCCTTTTTGTTATCGCTTACAAATCAGTTTATGTCATGTGACGCCATCTGAGAATGCAAAAAACGGATGAAATAGTTTAAAATTCGGATATCTTTAGTTAAAAGCTAACATACGTATTCACTTATTCCCAATATAACTCCTCCACGTTTTTTAGTACAATAAGACCTACGCACCAAAAAAAGGAGTTGGGAAAAATGAAAAAGCATCCATTTTTATATCAGATTGGTCTTATAATTTTTGCAGGGGTATTAGTCGGTTGTTCAACACATTCTGAAACGAAAACAAACAGTTCCACAAATAACCAGACTAATTCGGCCAAACAAGAAGTCACCTTAGCAAATGCTCAAGAACTCAATACAATTGATCCCTCAAATGCGATTGACGCAAATAGTCGGATTGTTATTAACAACATCTATGAAGGTCTTTATCGTCTTGACGAGGCCAATCAGCCTGTACCAGCTGGCGCCACTGAACTGCCCGAAATTAGCGAGGATGGATTAGTCTATACCATCAAACTGAACGATAAAGCCACTTGGTCTGATGGAAGCAAAGTCACAGCAGATGATTATCTTTATGCTTGGAATCGAGCGGTGACCTCTGAAAGTGCCGCAGAAAATTTACCTTATTTTACCAATATAAAAAATGCTAGCGACATTATCGCAGGCAAAAAAGATGCCTCCGAATTAGGCGTCAAAAAAATAGATGAGACAACCGTTGAACTAACACTGCATACAGCCAGTAGCTACTTCTCATCTTTATTAGCAAATCCCCCATTCTTTCCATTAAATAAAGCTTACACCGAAAAACAGGGAGATTCCTTTTCATCAGATAGCGAACATGCAATCTATAATGGCCCTTTCACACTTGGTAATTTTGCTGGACCAGGTATTGGAAGCGGCTGGACCTATTACAAAAATGAGCACTATTGGGATAAAGAGCAGGTCAAACTAGATAAAATAGACGTTCAAGTTATCAAAGAAACCAACTCAGGCATTGATTTGTATAAAACTGGAGACATTGACCAAGTCGCAATATCAGGAGAATATGTAAAAAATGAAGTCTCAGATACAGGCTTTGTCACAGAAAATGCTCCAACTATCGCCTTTTTTGGTTATAATCACACCAATAAAATTTATCAAAATAAAAAAATCCGTCAGGCAATTTCTCTAGTCATTGATCGTAATACTTTAGTCTCAACTATTTTAGGAGACGGATCAACGGTTGCTACTGGTATTATTCCACCTAAGTTACAAATTAACTCAGAGACAGGCGAAGACTTCACAAAAGCCGCCGGTAATTTAGTAAAAACTGATACGACTGAAGCCAAAAAGCTTTGGTCTGAAGCGAAAAAAGAGCTAAACATCGATACTTTAACTATTCGTTTGATCTCCTTTGACTCTGATCGGATGAAAAGTCTAGCAACTTATATTCAAGGAACGGTGGAAGAAAATCTCACTGGTGCTAAAGTTGAGGTTGCCATCAGTCCTGTTGGTGTCTTCATCGACCAAGCGACTAAGCAAGACTTTGATATTTACATGCCAACATGGGGAGCAGACTACGCTGATGCTTCAAGCCTACTTAGCCTATTTCAATCAGATTCCGCTAGTAATTGGGGAAAGTATAGCAATAAAGAATACGATAAGCAATTAGCCGAAGCCAATAGCATACACGCCAACCAACCAGACGCTCGCTGGAATAATCTACAAGACGCGCAAAAAATAATTCTTGAAGAAGCTGGAATCACACCAATCTACTTCCAAAGCAGCGCATTTTTAAGAAACCCTAAATTTAAAGGAGTTGTCTATCATACAACAGGCCCTAGCTTAGATTACAAAACTGCCTATCTAGAGGACTAAAAAACAACCCCCTTCACCTAATGACCGATCGTAGGTGAAGGGGGTTGCTATGCTTTAATTGTCTTTATTAGCTTTTCTTCGCTTTACTAATACAATAATAATGCCAATAATAAGTAAGCCACCGATAATTGAGAAGGCCCATTTAGCCTTTTCCTCACCTGTTTGTGGCAATTTTAATAAATTACCTTTTTGGTTCTCCTCTTTTTTGCTAGAATCTGATGATACGACAGGAGTCCCTTGATCCTTTTTTGAATCAGTTGTACTGGTATCCGTTGAGCTATCTGCACCAATTCCTCTTTCCGCATTGTAAATAATTAGACCAATTCTACCTGCAGGTAAATCAGTCCCCTCAGCTTTCATTCGATCCTCAACTGTTTGTAAGTAATTGAGAATAGCTGTTAATTCCGTATCATTTACTGTTTTTGCAGAATAAAAACTGCTATTAGAAGGGTATAATGCTTGCAAATAGGCTTGAAGTTCTTTTGCACGAGGAATCATATCTGAAAAACTAGTAAATCCCTTCGGATCAAATGATAATTGCGCCAACGCTTTGTCTAAAGAAACAGTCTTATCGACAAAAAGAGCTTTTAAAAGTCTAACATAAGAACTCATATCCATTCCTAACGTATCCTGATTGTATCTCACAAATAAAGTCATCGTATCTTCCAACTGACGATCAGAATACTTATCCAGCTCCTCTTTTGTAATCCCCATATCACCTCCATCCAACAAATTTCGTCGGATGCTGCTTGCTGAATAGTCTTCATCTAAATCAATGTCCTCACCCTTTTTTTCACCAACCTTCTCCTGAACAAAGGACTCGACCCCTTCAATAATCGTATCGACATCTTCTTTCGTAGCGGATGACTCTGGAACCGTTTCTTCTTTTGTCGATTCCTCCGAGGAACTTGCTTTAACTTCCTCTTCACTTGTACTACTTTGAGTAGTTGAGACTTCTGTGGCTTCAGTTGCCACTGTGTCCTCCGCATAAGTTAAATGACTAGCTCCAATAAAAAGTACCGACATTCCTACTAACATACTCAATTTCACAAAATTCTGTTTCATTTCTTTCACCCCTTCGTAATCTTTATGTAACAATCGTAACATAACAGTTACAATAAAAATAGTCATTATTTGAAAAAATGATTCATTTAACAAATTCTTTACTTTTAGAAGCAAAAAAATCCTTTCCCTCCTTAGATTTATTATCTAAGAAAAACAAAGGATAAACTCGATTTTTTTTACTGCCCAAAAAACAACACTCAATCACCTAAGGCTTCACGAATCGCCTAATTTTCATGAACGTCTTTATCATATAACTAGCACACATCTCATAAAACAGATGTAACAGTCCTTGTTATTTTTGAAAAGGAGGAACCCAAAATCATGCGTGATGCTATCACGCATAAAATAACAACTAATTGTTATTCAGATTCATTTAAAAAAAACAAAGCCACCAATGCATGAAATCATCACGCATTCTCTTTTTTTACAAAATATTTCGTTATTAAATTACAGACTAAACGGCTATCTATCTTGCTTCATATAAAATATAGTTAATAATCATCGTTATTCTCTAAAAAAAGAAACCCAAAATCGTGCGTGATGCCATCATGCATAAAATAACAACTAACTATTTTCAATTCATGTTTTAGACAAACAAAACACTTAATGCATGAAATCATCACACATCCCTTAAATTTCACAGATTATTGTGCCATATAATACCAATCTAGTCCGATAATTTATCATTAGCCTACGGTATCCAAATTTTCAATCCCTTAGGATTAATTTGTATAAGTGATTATAGCACATAGTTACAGAGTTTACTGCGTTATCAGCTATATTTGGGAATATAGCACAAACCTGACTTAGCTAAGAATGACTAAGGTTAAGAATAGCGCTAGTATCAGCTTCCTTGGCTGCCTATTCAATGAAATGTGCACATTTTATTAAAAAATCTCCCTACAACAACTTGTAACAAAGTCTTTACAAATCGTTACCTACCATTAGCGCTGAATAAACGTATAAGGCATCTTAACCTGATCAAGACGTTCTTCATAAAATAACTGGAAAGCCATTTCACCACACTGGACCACATGATGATCGATTGTTGAGAATCCCATGATGTCACTCACTAATAAATTATCTCGCCCAACGACTATCGGCGCTATTTCTTTATCATACGCTCTTAAAATGGCTGCAGCAACTTCATCCCCATTTGTGAGAATCCCATCAACATTCTGCTCCTTGAAAAATTCAGCAGCCCTTCCACCGTCTTCAACTGTCAAACACTCCCAAAAAATCAGGGAATCATTAAAGTCTGGAAATAAATCATGACATAACTTTATTGTCAGTAAAGAATTTCGACTAATTCGTTGTTTTCTACCGAGAGTAATGCCCAAGCGCTTAACCCCCTGCTCTTTTAAATAAGTCAAGGCCTCTCGCAAGGAGCCCTCGATATCTATGTATACACAGCCGGCCTCAACTACTTGGGTTTCTTCACAAAAAATAATCGGGCCATACTTAAAATAAGGAACGAAGCACTCACTCTGATTAGCTCGTGTTGCAACAAGTAACCCATCAAATTCTTTCGTAGCAAACTCATTGAGATAATTTAGCTCCAATTGCTGATCAAAATTAGTTGGCAATAATGTAATTTTATACGAATGAGCAAAGGCCGCCCGTGTCATACCGCTCAATAATTGATCAAAGTACGGATAATTAGTAAAAGGAATAATAATCCCAATATTCATCGTTTTTCCATAGCTTAAATTTTGAGCCATTCGATTAGGCACGTAGTTTAACTCTTTCATAACCGCCAAAACTTTTTGTCGCTTTTTTTCATCAACATGAGGATAATCATTAATCACTCGTGAAATCATCGAAACTGAATATCCGGTTATTTTCGCAATATCTCTAATGGTGGTCATCCCTAATTCCTCACTTTTTCATATAAGTTCCTCTCTAAATAGTCTAACATACCTAAGCCTTGATTATAAATTCGATAGTCTTCTTTTTCATAAGTAAATGTCAATTGTCGGCTTCCTAAAAGCTCTATGCGATACAAATCTTGAATGTCGGCCAGCCTAATTTCTCTTGTAATGGCCTTACGTAGCCCTTGTTGACTTCGCAGAATCATCACATTATCTGATATGTAAATGAAAACATGCAGGTACATATCACCAATTTTTACATACGTATTCATGGTTAATCTCCTCACTTTCATTTCGTTAATTCTAGTATAACGGATGAAACGAGTTTCAATGCAAGACTTTTCTCTCCTAATAAAGACGTTTATTTAAAACAAAGAGATTACATACAACACACGGATAAATAAATGGGACTGTGACATAAGTCACAGCCCTCTTTTATTTCACGTCTGACGGAAGCTCATTGTTTTTTTAGCAGATCTCATTTCATACCAGCCCAAGCCTAATTTAGTCACTTCCATCAGCGCTACCGCAATAACAGCCAAACCAATACTCATCATCACATGCTCACTAGAAAAACCAGCAGGAATAGCAAATATCCCTCTTAAACCTGGAATTAACGTCAAGCTATAGAGCCCACCACAAACAATTATCGCTAAAAGTACAAGCCTATTAGCAAAAAATCCCGCCTGCCAAGCCGTTTGAGTATTGGAACGAGCTGGTAAAGTTTGTAGAGTACGACTCCAAATCAAAGTAGAAAAAGCCATTGCGACCCCAATTTCTGCTGATTCCTGACTTCCTATCCACTGAGCTAATATCACTACTAATGAAATCAAGATCCCGCGATAAGTCACTGCAATCAGTGTCTTACCTGAAAAAATGCCACTCTCGGGATTCCTCGGTGCTCGCTTCATTATCGTTGGCTCCGATTTTTCCATTCCTAAGGCAATCGCAGGTAACGAATCATTCACTAAGTTGATAAACAATAATTGAAGAGCTGTGAAGGGATTGTCCCACCCCATAATCAACGCCACAATAATTGCGATAATCGCACCTAGATTACCAGCAAATAAATATGCAACAGCTTTTTTTATATTATCAAAAACATTGCGCCCTACTTCAACCGCACTAATTATCGAGGCAAAATTATCATCAATTAGCACCATCGCCGCCGCTTCTTTCGCAACATCTGTCCCGGTCCCCATTGCAATCCCAATATCGGCTTGCTTTAGCGCAGGTGCATCATTGACTCCGTCCCCTGTCATAGCAGCAATTTTACCTTTATCTTGCCACGAACGAACGATTCGAATTTTATTTTCCGGTGACACCCGAGCATAGACTGTCACTTTTTCTAAAATATCAGCTAGCTCTGGTTCTGTCAGTTGATCTAACTCAACACCAGTCAACGCCTGATCTCCTTCCTCATAAATCCCAATATCTTTCGCAATTGCAACAGCCGTTGTCTTATGGTCACCTGTAATCATCACTGTTTTTATTCCTGCTGATTTGGCTTCTTTTACCGCTTGAAAAACTTCCTCGCGAGGTGGGTCAATCATGGCTAACAGCCCCACAAACACCAAATTATTTTCATCCACTAAACTCACTTTTTTATGAGAGTCCATCGGCTTATATGCAAAAGCCAATACTCTCAGTGCTCGCTCAGCAAATTGTTCATTTTTCTCATATAAGGTCTGACGGTGTGCCTCTGTCAACGGAACTATCTCACCATTTACAACCATACGGTTACTTCTTTCAATTACAATATCTGGACCACCTTTAGTCATCATCACCCATTCACCATCATCCATAGAGTGCAGGGTAGACATTAGCTTACGCTCCGAATCAAAGGGTAATTCCCCATGTCGAGGATACTGCTTTCGACTATCTTTGGCTGATTGTTGACGTTTGTCACCAAAATCAACCAAAGCAACTTCGGTCGGATCTCCCATGTAAGAGCCATCATCCGAAATTATCGCATCATTTGTTAATAAGCTAATTGCCATTAATCGACGCTCTGCTAGGGACCAATTTTCAGAAGATTTCTGAAAGCTCTCAGCTTGTCCAAACACATAAGTATCAACTACTGTCATTTTATTTTGAGTTAACGTTCCAGTCTTATCTGTACAAATAATACTAGCCGAACCGAGTGTTTCAACAGCAGGTAACTTACGAATAATCGCTTGCTGCTTAGCCATTTTTTTCGTACCAATCGACAACACAATTGTTACGATTGATTGCAACGCTTCAGGAATAGCTGCAACTGCCACCGCTACAGCAAACATAAAGGCATTAACAACTTCCTCTACTAAATTTCCTGACGGATCTCCAAGCAATAGTCTTCCTAACTGAACGCCTAAAATAATTAACGATAAGACTAAAATCGCTAAACTTAATTTTTTGCTAAAACGATCTAATCCTTTTTGTAAAGGTGTTTTGTGAGACACTGTATTTTCTAACAAGTCAGCAACTTGACCTATTTCTGTTTGATTACTCGTCGCTGTAACCAAAAATTTACCGCGCCCATAAGTGGTCACTGTACCACTAAAAACCATATTTGAGCGATCACCAATCGGCAATGTCTGAGTTAATTCAACCACCTTTTTTTCGGCGGGAACTGATTCTCCTGTAAGCATTCCTTCGTCCACTTTCAAAGATACCTCTTCTAACAAACGTCCATCCGCGGGGACATAATCTCCCGCTTCAAGAATAACGATATCCCCCACTACTAACTCTTTTGCTAAAATCGATTGCTCTTGACCTTGGCGAATCACTTTTGCATCTGGGGCAGACAAGTTTTTCAAGGCTTCTAAAGACCCTTCCGCTTTCTTTGTTTGCACCACACTCACAACAGCATTTAACATCAGTACCGCCAAGATTACGATTGATTCAACTGGCGCCCCCATAAGCATTTGGACAATGGCTACAACTAACAAAACCATCACCATCGTGTCTTTAAAGGTCGCTAAGAAAAGGCTGAGACTTGATTTTTTTGGCGCTTCCGCTAATTGATTAAACCCATCTCGGGCAAGCCTTTTTTCGGCATCCGCCTGTGAGAGCCCTTCTGGTTGACTATTAAGTTCAGTTAAAAGCTTGGTAATTGATTGCTGATAGACATTTTTTTTCATATTAATTCTCCTAAAATTAGTTTTATTCGGATTAGAAACTAAGGTTTACATGATCCACCTCCAATTTAAAATAAAAAAAAATGAGACCTAAAACAAGAAAATTTCTTGTTTTAGGTCTCACCATTTCATTCGACACCAGAAAATCACTCTCATGATTAACTTATTGTTGATACCGACGCAACATTACAGTTGCTGGTTACTCCCCTAAAAGGGATTTATTAAGTTCTTCAATAGAATACCAGACTCATTTTTATTTAGCAATCCTTTTGCTTACCATCCAAATAATAAGCGCCAAGAGCTAGCCGGTTATTTTTCATTTAATTTAATGGTAATCGTTTCTGTCGTTCGCTCAGTGTATAGTTGCTTTGAGCAAGCTGGACAATAATAAGCCACTCGCTTCGGTTTTGGCAGTTCCTCACCATATACTTTTTTTAGCATGCTGAAACACTGCTTGCATTGAAACTCATCTTTCATTAGCCTATTCTCCTTTTCAACTTGTTAACTCTTCCCTGCTAATTATACCTCAAAGACATTACCGACACTACCATCGACATCAACAAAATAATGCTTAATATTATTACGATCATAGTAGACTGTTACTTGCCCATCCACCAAATAGGGTTCTGGGTTCCGTCTCAATAAACCACTCTTAAACAAATAATGATCCCCTGTATTTGTTGTATGTGCGCAAACTAGACGCATCGTTCTGTGATTATTCACCCGAACCACTGAAGGACTAAAGTCTACAACATCTGCTACTAATTTGATTCCCTCCGCCTTCAATCGACTAGCCACTCTTTTTTTATAGCTGGCTCGCCCAATAAAAATACCGCCAATAATTGTTAATAACAAGCCAACACCACCAAAAGCTAATAAAAATACCAAACGAAAAATTCGTACATTTTCTTCTGAATAAGGCTGAGCAACACCATTAACCGTCATATTGAAATGGTCCCCATCAATAGACACTACTTGCATAAAACCGCCGATACACGCAAAAAGAATCCCCATCCCAATAAAGATAAACCCTACCCAACCAAAGGTATACAAAAAACTCTTTTGCTTAACATCTCTAAACTCCATCTAACTTTTCCCCTCATTACTCATTTATTTAACGTTTATTATATCACAAAATAAACAACTCTCGATAGTCCATTCTTATATAGCAAAAAGACTAAAGAGATCACAGAGCCCTCTAGCCTTTTTACTCATTTAAGCAAGTTCAATTTTTAATCGTCTTAACAGTTCATCGTAATTAACTGTTGAAAAATCACTAACATCTACTTCAAAGAGTTCACCTAAACAAAACTGATTATACTCTCGATCCATAATAATCTTGGCAAATGCCGCTTTGTCGATAGGATTATCAACCTAAGTTCGATCAACCAACTTGTCATCAGCCTGATAATGAGTCATCAGATGACTAAGATGGCGATCCTCAGCAAGATCACGGACCCGTCTTCGTTGCCACAAGCTCTCAAAATCGGCGACTAATCTAATCGTAATAACCTTATAGCCATGCAAATTAGTCAACTCTTGTAAGCGAGACTTCTGCTTATAGCTAAAAGGATACTCTGATACAATTACTTTTTTTCCTGCCGTCATGTATTGTCCCAAAACAGTGTAATAAAACTGCCAGACTTCTACTTCAAGCTGAGCCTTTTCAGCCAAATTTTTGAAGCCAAACTTATCCGCGTACATCTCCTTAACTTCGTCTGGGGTAATCAAGAAAAAATCTGGAATGATCGTTCTTAACTTAGACACAAGGTACGACTTGCCAGTTGCCGGAGGTCCTGCTAATAAAATCAACGTTCGCTTCATTTTTAGTGACCCAGATTAGTCGGTTGATCCAGATTCATAAACAACTTAATTTTATGTTTGACAATCTCCTTGACCCGTTCATTAGCAGGAATAACATTGTGGCGCAACGATTTGTTAACCGTGGTTTCTGCAAAAGAGTCCTTGGCCGTTTGTGTCCAGTTAACCAAAAGTTCAGTTCCCACATTAAATTTACGAATCCCATTAGTGATTAATTCTGGATAATCTTCTTCCTTTACTCCCGTTCCACCATGAATGACTAAAGGCACATCAACAACGGCATCAATTTGCTTGAGTAACGGAATATTGACCTCTGTTTTACTTTTAAATTGCCCATGATTCGTGCCAATCGCAATCGCTAAAGCATCAACACCAGTCGCTTCAACGAAATGAACTGCATCTTCTGGCTTTGTGTAAACTTTGTCATTTTCTTCGACATGAATTCCTTCCTCGGTTCCACCGATAGTTCCTAACTCCCCCTCTACACTCACACCATGTTCATGAGCATACTTAACAACCGCTTGAGTTTTCATAATATTCTCTTTGAAAGGCAGATGAGAACCATCGTACATGACAGAAGTGAAGCCACTATCGATTGCCTCCTTAATATCAGCAAAATCACGGGCATGATCCAGATGCAGCACCGCATCTACCATCTCAGTTTCTGCTAACTCTTTAACAACCGCCACTAACACACTCATCCCAATATACTTGGCTGTATCAACACTTGTTTGAATAATGATTGGCGCTCCCATCTCTTTAGCGCCTCGAATCATTTCTGGTAGCATCTCTAAATTGTGAGTATTGAATGCTCCGACTGTAAAATTTAACTCTTCTGCTTGTTTAGTGACATCTTTTAAGGTTGTATACATCATAAAACTCCTTCAACTTTTTATTTAATGATTTATTGTGTTATTTCGTGCAATTTGTCTTAATTCGTCCATTTTCCCCATCCATCTGTCAATCCCATCACCGTCTCCTTGATAAGCTGACTCCGAGCGTTTTTGATTGTATAACATCATCAGCTTCTTATAGCCTTCACCGATTGACGGCTGACAAGATAAACTTTTTTCTAAGGTTTCAATAGCTTGGGCATCTCCCAAGTCAGCTTGTAACACGCCTAATTTTTCATACATTTTTGCTAAGTCCTCTGGCTCTGACTGTGACCCTTCCAACAGCTTCTCAAGCTCCGCCTCTATCGCTATGATCTGTTGCTGCAACGCCTGCTTTTCTGCTTCACTTAGCGCCTTTACCTCTAACTCACTTTGTTCCGCTTTTACTTTCTTTTTGAAAAAACCAAACACAAGATCAGCTCCTTTCACTAGCTTAATTTTTCGTTAGATAGCCTTTAAGATGGGGCTAAGAATCCATGCATAAAGTAACGCAGCCATTACAGTGTCAACATCTGTTGCGGTGGCATTGATAAAGCCCATACTATTAAAGATCGTGACAAGAAGTGCTGGTAGCAGGGTAATAAAGAACCCATGAGCAATCCCCCCAATAATGGCACCTCGTCGCCCCCCACTTGATTCCCAAAAATACCTGCAGTCCCACCAGCGAAGAAATTTGTCAACATTCCTGGCAAGATCATCGCCAATCCAAAATTTGGCAGAACAAACATGGCAATCACCGAACCGATTGTTGTTGTAATAAAGCCTAAAATAACTGCATTAGGACTATACGGGAAAAAGACAGGACAATCTAAAGCTGGAATCGCATTAGGAACAATTTTCATGGCAATCCCTCTGAAAGCTGGCACGATTTCACCTAGTAATAAGCGAACCCCAGATAACAAGACATAAACCCCAACAACAAATTGAATCGACTGAATAAAAGCAAACATCAAATAGTTTTGTGAGCCTGAAAGGGTTGTTCCAAATTCTGAACCAGCAAAAGCCGCTGTAATCACAAATAATGGCACCATTACAACCATCAAGGACAAGTAGGTATCTTGTAAAAATTCAAAGGCTTTTGGCAACTTAATGTCCTCAATTGATTTTTTCTTATCCCCTTTTTCACCAAAAATATAAGCAACCCCTGCTTCAAACAAGTAACCAATCGTACAAAAATGACCTAGTGCTATATCATTTGAGCCTGTCACTTTTCTAATAATCGGCTGAGCAATCGCCGGCATCGCAACAGCAAAAATCCCTCCGACTAAGCCACCTACAAGTATTAATACAGCACCTCTAAGTCCAGCAAAATAACCAAAAACGGTCGTCATCGTCGCCATCCATAGAATTGCTTGACCTGTTAAAAAGATATATTTCCACTTAGTAAAGCGGGCAATCAAGATATTAAAAGCAAAGATTGCCAAGAAGGTAAGAGCAATATCACTTCCCAAACCAAGCTCATTCATCGCTTGTCCATTAATTGCCTCAATCGACGGAATGATCCCCTGCATCGCAAAGCCTTCTGTAAAAATCTGACCAAAATAAATTAAACTCCCAACGATAATTCCTGAACCTGCACTAAGAACTTGAAACCCTAGCATCGTTTTAAATGTCCCCGAAATAATCTGACCAAAGGATTTTTTCTGCAATGACAAACCCAGTAAAGCAATTAAACTAATGGTAATAGACGCTTCTGTCAAAATATTATCAATAATAAAATTTACAATTCCCATCTTCATGCTCCTTTATATTTTTTTTAGATAAGTCCTTTTTCCTTTAAAATAGGTGTAATTTTTTCTTCAATTTCAGCTTTCGATACAATATTTCGCAAATACATTATCGTTGTTTGCGAGTCGTCAATGGCATACTTTTCAAATTGAGATCGAAAATTTTCGGCCGTAATAATTAAATCTGCCTTCATTGAAACTGCAGACGAGATGTCTGTATGATCCAACTTAGCTTCCACGCCCAATTTGGTTAGCACATCCTCCGTTGACATTTGAGCCGCAAAACTGCTTCCTAACCCAGCACCACACACAAATAAAATAGTTATTTTTTCCATTCTACTCCCTCTTCTTCCTTTGATTTTTTTATCATCCTATCTAACGCTATCCAAATGCCCTCCTTTATTTCTCATAGAGAATATCTTGAAATGCTTGTTTATTAGTTGCTTTTGTCAACCGTTCTATTTTGGCTTCATCATGAATTAGAGCCACCAAGTTTTTCATGATATTCAAGTGCGAATAACTATCAACGGCTGCTAAGCAAAAAATAATTTTAACTGGATCATTCACCTCATGACCAAAGCTAATCGGCTCAGCCAAGGTCAGCACGCTAATTCCTAATTTATTTACCCCATCCTCTGGTCTCGCATGGGCCAAAGCCAAGTTTTTACCTATGACAATATAGGGGCCAAATTCCTTTAGTGACTCGATCATCGCTGTCACGTATCGCGGTTCAATAACCTGCGAAGTAACCAGTGGTTTAGCTACATCCTCAATAGCTTCCTGCCAACTGGCTGATGGTACATTTAAAAGGATTCCTGATTCATTTAGTACATCTTCTAGCATGGGCTGTATCTCCTCTTGATTAATTTTAAGTTGATGATTCATAAAGGTTTGTTCGACTTTTTGATAAATATCCTGTGTGACTGTCCCACCACTTAACTCAATAATGCTCAACAGTGAAAATAATAAACTCGTGCCATTCCGCGGCTCATTAATCACTCGTCGCAATTGTTGATGTTCAATTAAAAACTGTTTGATCCGCATTTTATCCTGTTCGCGTAAAATCGGATTCAGTAACAAGGTAGGTAAGATGGGTTGTTCTATGCGGACTGTCGAGAACAGTAAATCAACGTCAATCTTTTTCAGCACCTCAAGCTCTCGCGAACTCAAAATGGCAATAACCTCGATATTGAATAATTCCTTTAAGTTCTCTGCCAACAAATGGGCCGTTGCAGTACCATAATTACACACGACTGCCGTTTTAAAGATATACTCCAATTCCTGATTAATCCGACTCTCCGAGGTCGAAAAGTAAATAGTCAGAAACGCAATTTCATCTTTGGTGATCCTATTCTTAGCTACTTCTTCAATCGCTGGTACGAAACGAACAATCGATTGATAAATTTCAGGATAGTTCTGCTCAATATTCGTTCTCAAGGGGTTGGCCACTTGAAAATTAGCCTTCATTCGGTGCAGTAATCCTGTCAAATGTTTGTACAACCCTTCATATAATAATTCTTCTCGACGACTAAAGGGGATCTTGGTTTCCTTTTCCACATGTTGGATAAGCTGTATCGTCAATAATTGAGCTTGAACCCACTCAATTGAATTAGTCATATCCTTTTTATTAAAACTTTCTAGAATAAAAGCCACATAAATCCTCTCATTAAGGGAACATTCTAAGCCAAATGCTGACATCACTCGGTCAACAAAGGTTACAATTTCTGATTCTTTATCAAAAGAATGATCCGATAGTGTCTTAGCAATCGTATTTCCTAAGCTAACACGACTCAACCAAATTGCTGTAAACAACAGTATCTGCTTGCGGTAAACATTTTCTTCTTTAGCAGAAATCACTTGATCATAGATTTCATCTAAGCGATAAAAAGTCGCTCTAGGAATGTAAGTAAATAATATTTTTTCTAGCAGACTCTCGTCCACTTCATCTAGCTGATACTCAACAACACCAATCACCGTCACCACTATGTCATAAAGCATCGTGCGAACCGTTCGCTCAACGCCACTTAACAAAATTCCTAGCTTTGGGACGCTCACAACATCGATGGTGTATTGTTTTAATTGCTGGCGTAGGCGGCGCATATCCTCATCCAAGGTACTTTTAGACACTTGATACTCCGCCTCTTTTTCATACAGCAAGGTCGGCTGTTGTCCAAGTCCTATGTCCAAAATTAAATCAAACAATCGTTCTTCTGGCGTAAAATAAACGGACTCTGACAAGCCTTCAATTACCGTTAATAAGGCCTGTTGTTGCCCGACATCAACAGCTAACTTCAACCCTTGTCCACGTTTATTTCTTATTAGCTCAAACTGACTTTGGGCTAAAAACTCATTAATTTCAGTCACTTCATTTCTCAACGTCCTAGTGCTCACGCGAAACTCATCTGAAAGCCTCTCAAAGGTAATCGGCTCTTGGTTACTTATGAAATATTTGATAATTTGAATCGTCCGTTCTTTCATGTCATCACCTCCGATTAAGTTTATTATATAGTCGTTAGAAATAATATATCAGTAGAGATTATTGCCACATGACTTGGCAACAATGTAAGCGGTCTTTATTTTGAGAAAAAAAATAGGCGTCAAGCCCTTGGGCTGACGACCTATTTCATCAATGTAAACTTGAATGCTCGAGTCACTCCTTAAACAAGTGTCTCATTATAATTGTCGAATCTGCTGGATCACCTCTGAATATTCCATTTCCCCTTTAAATAATGCGGAGGTTCCTAAGATAAATCCCTTAACACCTAGCTGAAACAGAGTCGCTATCCTTTCTCTAGAGATAGCACCATCAACTAATACCTGATAATTATTTTCTTCAGCACTTTGAATAAACATTGGGATCTTCTTATCAACATGCTCTACATACTTTTGTCCCGCAAATCCTGGGTTAACCGTCATAATTAAAACATAATCGACCATCGGTAATAGTTCTTTGACACTCTCGTAAGAAGTATCAGGATTAACTGCAAGTCCCGCCTTTTTCCCTAGACTGCTAATTTTTTCTAAAGTTCTCAAAGAATTAGTTTCAGCCTCTGAATGAACATAAATAATATCGGCTCCACATTTTGCAAACAGCTCCACATAATCAGACGGCTTATCAATCATTAAGTGCACATCAATTAGTTTATCAGTATGCGCCCTGATCGTTTGTAAATCTTGAATCCCCATCCCAAAGTTAGGGACAAATTGGCCATCCATAATATCAACGTGAAAACTATCAACCCCACTAAGTGTCAGCTTTTCTACCTCTGCAGCTAATGTATCAAAATCTGCACACATCATCGATGGGCATAAAAGTTTTTCCATCTAAATAGCTCCTTCTCTAATTAGTTAATTTGGCTCATATTTCTATATATTCAAGCCCCTCTTCTTTAAATTTAGTAGCTAGACTATCTAATATTAACATGCCAGAACTTGTACCAATTCGTTCTGCTCCTGCAGCAATCATGGCTAAAAAGGTCTCGACATCGCGAATCCCACCAGCTGCCTTAACTTTTATAGACTCTCCAACAACCTCTTTCATCAACGCCACATCCTCCACTGTTGCTCCAGCACTACCAAAACCAGTAGACGTTTTAACAAAATCAGGTTGAACTTTTTTAGCCACTTCCGCTACGTTTCTAATTTCTTCCTTTGTTAAGTAGCAGGTTTCAAAAATTACTTTAGAGATCACTTTATATTTTTTACAAATCGTCACAACTGCTAACATTTCCTTTTCGATATACTTATAGTTAGCTTCTTTTACTTCGGTCAAATTGATTACATAGTCAATTTCGTCAGCGCCATTTCTAATAGCATCTAATGTCTCTTGCTCCTTTGCTTCAATTGTCGTTTGCCCTAGTGGAAAAGCAATTGCTGCCCCGACATGAATATCCGTTCCTTTTAGTTCTGACTGACAAAATTTCGTCTGTACTTGATTAATTGCCACCATTTTAAAGTGATAGCGTTTTGCCTCATCACATAGTAAGCTTAAATCGTTTCGTGTTACAGCGGTTTTCAAATTAGTGTGATCGACTAGTCTAGCTAAGTCATCCAATGTATATTTTTTCATCATTTTCTCTCCTTTTAAACAATTCCTAATAACCCAAAAACGATTGACAAAACAAAAATTCCTAACATAATCCAATTTATATTGATACGTTTCCGAAGTAAATACAGACACGTAACAGTAATTAATAATGGAACAAGCCCTTTAAACAGTTGATCTAAATAGTCTTGAATCATTATTGGATCGGCCTCGCCAATAGTCAGCGAAAGGGCCGTCTTAAATTTTACATTAGAGGCTGTCATACACCCCATCATCATTAAGCCAAGCGTACTTGCTGCTTTAGTCAAAATTTTCATCCCGCCATTAGAATAAACTCGTTCAATAAATGTCGAGCCTACACTATACCCCACGTAAGTAAAATAAAAGGAAAGAAAAACAGCTGGAACATTATAAATTAATAGGAAGAGGATAGGTCCTAAAAATGAACCCTCCATCGATAAACTGATCCCGATACTTGCAGCTATTACCCTTAAAATCCCTTGAAAGAACGTGTCTCCAATCCCTGCTAAAGGGCCCATTAATGAGGCTTTAACGGCTGTAATTGATTGATCATCAAAATCAGCTCGCGTACTTCTCTCCTTCTCCATCGAAGCAGCAATTCCCAAAATCAAATTTTCTACATGAGGCGTTGAATTAAACCATGAAACATGGCGTACCAACGCTTCTGCTTGCTCTTGATCGTCTTTATAAAAGCGACGAATAGCTGGCATCATCGAAAAAGCAAACCCACTAGCGTGAAACTTTGTTGGCCCCATTCTATCAGCATGTAAGGCGAATGAGCGTATTGCCATTGAATTCAACATTTTTCGTTCTTCTTTTGTGATATTTTCTGTCATTTTCATGAGAAAAAGTCCTCCTCTTCTTGCTCATCTTCAGTTAAATCAGCATGAGACGAGCTCGCTACAACTGACTGCTTAACAGTCGCCAGATCTAACACTTCTTTGTCGCGGAATGCGGTCACCACAACCACGGCAATTCCAATACACGCGACAGCAACTGCCGGTAACTCTAAATAGACTGTCAAAATAAAGCCAACTAAATAAAATATCGCTAATTTATTGTCCCATAACATCTTCATCAATGTTGCAAACCCGACGGCAGGTAACAAGCCACCAGCGGTTTCTAAGCCTGCCATCAAAGCCTCTGGAATATGCTTAACTAGTGCTTCGATCGCCGATGACCCGACATAAACACCAACAAAAGCCATTAATGCATAAATACCATAGTAGATAAACCAAGAAAAGAAATGAATAAATGTAATTCCTTTTTGATTATTTTCGGCTGCATACCGATCCAAAATCGGTGCAAAAATAATCATGACACCATTTTTTAATATTAATAAAACAAATGCGGCTAAAATCCCAATCGGTATCGTCAAAGTAACAGATGCTTCCTGACTAATATCTGTCACTACTGCAAAGGTGACTGCTAGTACTGTCGCAATTGCAGGTTCAGATGAAATGACCCCTCCAACATTAATTGCTCCCATGAAGACCGCTTCCAGCGTTCCCCCAATAATTAAACCAGTCTGCAAGTCACCTAGAAATAATCCCGCAACTGCCCCAACAACTATCGGTCGATCAATATAACTGTTTCCAGTTAAATAGGCACCACCGTAGCAAATAAAAATGACTAACATCGCTAACAAAGCTTCATTTAACATGACTCATCTTCCTTTCTAATTTTACGATTAACTCTTACCATCGATCAGCTTGGGAATAGTCAATTTGCTTGAACTTGGTAGGCCTTGAGAAAATACCTCAACATGTGCTAACTCATCCAATTTTTTCAAATAATCTATTTCAACTGGATTAAGGGCGACAGCCGAATTAAATCTAATAATTTGGCTCTTATCAGTTTGATCAAATCTGCCTGCATTGGCTACATTCACTTCTTTAATTTCCAACACATTTCTAGCCACCTCATAAGCATCCTTGACACAATTCGTAATAACAAATATTTTCATACTGCTACCACGCGGGTCATTTAACACTTCAATCGAATCGGCGACACTCCGAATAAGTAATTTTTTCCCAGTTGGAGCGGCCATTTTCATTGTCATTTGAGTGACCTCATTTTTTGCCGCTTCATCGTTCGCAACTAAAATAGCCGAGGCATCCAACTCTTTTGTCCAAACTAACGCTACTTGTCCATGAATCAAACGATCATCTACTCGAACCTGTACAATCATTTACTACACTCCCTTCTTTTCTCCAACAATTTCTAGCAAGTCTTCCATCTTATCAATAATATAATGTGGCTTGTATGGTTGAATCTCTGTCACATTTTTTTGCGACCATGAAACAAAAACACTTGGGATATTCGCATTGTTGGCCGCTTCAATATCCTGCCAATTGTCACCAACCATTAATGTATTAGAGGAATCAGCATGGATATGCTTCATTGCCAATTCAAGTGGCTCTTGGTGTGGTTTATGTCTAACACAATCATCACCGCCGATCACGACATCAAACAAATCAATTAATCCAAATAATTGCAACCCATGCTCGACTCGTGCCCGCCTTTTCATTGAAACAATCCCCATCGTAATCCCTTGATCCTTTAATTTCTGCAAGACATCTGCTACATTAGGGAAAAGACTGACCATTTCATCATGATGCTTATCATTAAACTCACGGTAAGCTACCCTAATTTCTTCTGCCTTATCTGGATAAATCTCTCGATAAGCATCAATCAATGACACACCATTAAATTTTTTCACCTCCTCCTCTGTATACTGATAATCACCATATTTATTCAACGCATACATATTGGATTCATTAATTAACCGATTACTGTCTAACAATGTGCCATCCAAATCAAATAGAATATTTTTTATCATTACACAACCCCTCCTCACTAATTAAAAAAGTCTTGCTCTGTCTCTTTGATCGCTTGTGCGCTCACTAGTTTAACTTGACTATCTGCTATTAAATGGGTCAACATCTCATCTGAAATTGGTGTGTTTTCCAATAAAACAGATAAGACTATAGGTAAATTCATGCCTGTAATTTGTCGAATATTAAGCAGTCTCTTTTCTGCTATAAGAGATAATACTTTTTGATTGACGCTCCCACCATAGATATCTGTAAAAATGAAAACCTCATCTGTACCTGATAATGTCTCAATAAACGCTTTAATTTGTTCCGTATAGTCTGTTTCATCCACATAAGCATCAATCGTTTCAATTGACTTCTCCATACCTGTTAAAATAGCAATTGAGTTTTTCAAACCACTTGCTAATTTTCCATGGGATGCTAACAAAATTTTTTTCATGTGCATACTCTCCTTTCAAATTGATTGCTACTTCACTTTTATATAAGCAACTTACGTGCCAAGTTTAATCCTCCCTAAGAAGCTGATAGTAACAGCTTTTATAGGCAATAAAAAAAGTGTTGAAGCCTGAATTTCAGGTTCAACACTTTCAACTAATGAATGGATTTAAACAATTCAAACAATAAATTGATTTCATACTCATTGATTTCTATTTTATACATATCTTCGACCTGCTTGAAAAATTGTTTCGTTATCACGCGGAAATCTTCTTCCTCCTTGGAGATACTTTCCACGGACTCGGTATCAAATTCTCGATCTGTTAGTAATCTTTCGATTAACAATGCCATATGCATGTACAAATTTAACTTCACTTTTCTTTCTAAATTCAATTTGAAGTATGTTTCATAACTTGATAAAATATCTTCGACTTGCTCAATCACAACTTTGGGATTTAAAAATTGTAAACGGTCTCCCACTCCCTCAATCGAAAAGAAATGTAAAAATTCAGTCAATAGCTGATCAAAGGCGTTCTTCTCAATCCATGGAGAGACAATTTGATAGAAATGTTGTTCCTCCTGTTTATCCCAAATATCATAAATATTTAAAAAAGGAATTTCAAAGCCATGAGTCAAATTAGTCGTTGTCAATATGCACTTCGTTTTCGAAAAATAATCTTTGTCATTGTGTAGAATTAACTGCTTTAAAGTAGAAAAATCTAACACTAAAATCTCAATTTCCTCTGATAAGTATTTTCTCAATATTTCCTGAATTTTTTCTGATATCCCTAAGCCCGACATACAAGATACAATGATGGTCGGAGATTGTGAAAAGCCCTCATAGTAGCGTGCATCTATTTGATAGTCTTGGGAAGATGTCGCAATTTCAGAAAATGGCGCATGAGCCAATAATTTGAGACCAATGTCTAACCCAATTGACGTCGTCAAATTATTAATCACCAATAAATCACCCTCGAGATAATGATTAATTTCAGAATAAATTTGATTAAGAGAACCCATATCGACTAAAAGAATAAAGCCTTCTTTCGTATCAAATTCGCTAATCAATTTAATAACTTCATCAATAATATCCTGCATTGTTGTTTCAATCGGCATATCAATAGCATCAAATACGTAGTTGCCACATAATTTATTAACTACCTTTTGAATACTACTTGCAGTATCAGCACCATGTGCCATCATCAAGCCATGAAGTTTAATCTCTTCATTAACCACTTGACTCAGTAAAAGGGTCAACAGACAGCCACTGTTTTCTACGCCTTTACCGATATACTTAGTCAGCTCTTTTTCAATAAAACTCGCAACACGATAGGCCCGCGGTTTTTGTTTAAATAAAAGCTGTCTTACCTTAGCCAATGTTGATGGGCTTACATCGTCAAGTAACATAAAATGCCCCACCATTTGTGCAATCTGTCCGCCATCAGACAAACCAAAAGTTCCTTCCATCGTCTCTCTTACTCTAATCACAATCATTTCCTCAAAATAATTTTCATAAGTAGGACTCCTGTTTGAGAAATAGTAGGCATCGTACTCCTTTATTTTTAAAATATAGGCCATAAAATCAATTGCTTGTGTACTATCTTCTTGTAACAATTGTTCCCAAAGTTCTCCCATCTCACTATGAAGTTGCTTAATATGGCCAGTAAATTCAGCTACCTCTTTCTCAGGATAATCAGAAACAACTAAATCTCGAGTAATTCTTCGATCATTTAAAATTGGTCTAACTAATTTTTGAGTTTCCATTTCTACTAAAGAAACCGTTATCTTTTCTGAATGTGGCTGACCTCGATATGCCCGTGCACAACTAACTTGAATATTGTTTTCCAGCTGACCAATATTCCCTGCAAGCTGATGAAAACACAAAATATTTAAAACATCCGCATTAATGATGATTTCTTTCTGAATTTTTTGGGCCTCTTCTGAAAAAATGTGCTGAACCAGTTGGATTCTCTCATACAAAGGTCGCTCATCAAAACGAGTTAAATAAACAGAAATAGGTATTCTTCTCCTGAACGTATTTAGTAGCACTGTTGTCGGGTTTTCAGTTGTTGCAAAAATTAAACGAACAGTCGATTTAACATTTTTAACATTTTCACCAATAGGTCTAAATTGTCCAGTATCCATAAAAGAGAATAATTTTTCCTGATTTTCTGGTGATAATCGATGAACCTCATCTAAAAATAGAAATCCGCCATCTGCCGCTTTTAATAGCCCGGTATTTTCAGATATAGCGCCAGTAAACGCGCCTTCCACATGACCAAACAGAGTCGATGACAAAAGTTCAATATTATTCGCATAGTCCGCACAATTGAGTACATAATACGGAGCATCAGACGGTATCACCTGTTCTTTTTTTGCATAATCATAAATCAATGACGCAAAGAAACTCTTTCCCACACCACTTTCTCCAGTAATCAGGATGTTTAATCCTTTCGGTGGATACAGCACAGCAGCTTTACATTTTTCTACTGCCTTTTCCTGACTGCCATAACTACCGATAAAACGCTCAAAGGGGTCACTATCCTTCAAACGTTTCTCAATCACTGGCATTATTTCTGGATTAACCGACCATAGAACTGGCTTGCCAATTTTTTTTATTAATTTGTTTTCTTGATAAAGTTGATTAAGGTATAAACTAATAACAGAACGGCTCAACCCCAATTTGTCACCTATTTCACTCGTTGTAAAACAACTATCACGTGCCATTGTATGATTGTCACAAAAAAATTGCCAGACATTATCTTTCGCTGTCATTTTCATTTTTCGCCCTCTTTTCCCTATTATTTCCCCAATACCTATTTTTTAATGAACCTTATTTAAAATGAAAGACAAGCATAGTCTTCTTACCCTCTACCATTTTTTAAGCTAATTATTTATCTATATTTAAGATCAATCAATCGCCTTTTATTCTCTGATAATCAATAAACCCAAAAGCAAATGCTTCAACTAGGGTAAAGAAACTAGAGGCACTTTGTAGCCACCAATCCTGTGGAATTGGACTTCTACTACTAGAAGCATACAAATTGTAGGTCGCTTGTCCAGATAACCAATTACTTTTAAAATTGGTGATAGAGATAATCTCTGCTTGCCTAATTTTTAAGATAGTCAAAATCCCTTCGAGGCTTCTATTTTCCCCTGAAAGAGACAATAAAAAGATCACATCCGATTCTTTAAGCTGTTCGACGATCCGTTTAAATTCAACAGAATCAGCGCTACCGGGAATCACTTGAACAGGTTTGCCGATTAAAAGAAACATCCTTTGTAGCTCAGCTGCTTGATTTTGTTGGGTCACGCCTGTAGAAATAACAAAAATTCGCGAACTTTTCTCAATCACTTGGTAGATTGCCGTCCAATCCGCTTCACGAATGTAGGTTAAGGTTTCTTCAACATCCTTCAATGTTTGCTTAAAAAAAGAAGAAGCTGGCTCTGTTAATGAATGAGAAGAGGTCTCCCACTTTAAGTAATTCTTCATCTCACTATACCCAGTAAAACCTAATTTCTGCGAAAAACGAATGACAGATGATTTAGAAGACAGGCTTTGCTTAGCAAATGTTGTGACACTCATATCGCCAATTCTATTATCATTTTCCATCACAAACTTACTTATAGCTAAATCTGTTTCACTTAACTGATCAAAATTTTGATGCAAGAGCTCATTAAAGGTCATTTTTTTCACGTCAATTCTTTTGATTTGAATCATTTCTCACAATAAAAAAAGCTAATGAGAAACAACCCATTAGCTTCTTTATATCATAAACCCATCATTTTTCCTAGCTGTTTAAACTAATTCTGGCCAATACTCTTTGTTCGCTTCGATCAACTCATCTAAGATATCCTTAGCCACACTTGCACTTGGAACAATCTTGGACAATGTTAATGCTTGCCATAATTTCTGATACGATTTTTCAAGATAAGCTTGCACAACTAATTTTTCTACAGAGACTTGCTGCTCAATCATCCCTTTTTGGAATTGAGGAATTTTCCCCATCGCTAAAGGCTCATAGCCTCTTTTACTGACAATACAAGGAACCTCAACCATCGCTTCAGCATCAATATTCACTATTGCCCCATTATTAGGAACAATCAATAGCATTCTCTCATACGTATTATACGCAAGCGCTCCTGCCAATTGAACCACAAATTCAGCATGTTCTCCTGCCTCAATAGTCGTGTCTTTCGCCGTTCCTGCCTCAGCAATTCGCTGACATTCCGCAAAAACATTCTTTTCACGGTGATCCATAACCTCATTTGCTCGCGTGTATGTAGGGTCAGAATGAGCCACTACATAATCAGGATACAAATAGTATTTCAAATAAGTATTTGGCACTGTTTCAGGGTCCACTGCGTAAATATCCTTAGCTTTTTGGAATGTATCCATCCAGCTAGCTTCGGCTAATAAAGGATTATTCAAATCATCCCCCGCTGCGCTATAGCCCCATTTAGCAACATGTTCTTTCAATTTCGGTAATAAATCATTGCCTTTACGGTCAGTCATTTCTGTCCACCAACCAAAGTGATTTAAACCATAATAACGCTCAACAATCTCATTTTCATGGGCCAGTCCCATAATATCAGCAATCGATTTTTTAATCGCAACCGGCATATCACAAATGTTGATAATCTTAGCATCTGGGCGTAAGACACGAGCTGCCTCAGCCACTATAGAGGCTGGATTTGAATAATTAAGCATCCAAGCATCTGGGGAATACTTTTCCATATAATCAACCAGCTCAATCACTCCTGGAATTGAACGCATCGCATAAGCCACCCCACCAGGTCCACAGGTTTCTTGCCCTACAACTCCATATTTTAAAGGAATCTTCTCATCCTTTTCTCTCATCGGTAAGCCACCGACGCGAATATGTGCCATGACAAAATCAACATCAGTAAAAGCTTCCTCTGGATCAGTGGTAGCTGAAAATTCGATTTCTGGCGCCCGCTCTCTGACAATCACCTCGCAAGCATCCGCAACTATTTTTTGTCTCTGCTCATCATTGTCATAAAACTTTAGCTTTCTAAGTGGAAATTTATCTTGATTTTCAATTAACATCATCACAATGCCCGCCGTATAAGTACTACCTCCACCAGCAATTACAACAGATTGTTTTTTTAACATAGTTAATTCCTTCTTTCGTTTTCGATTACTTCTATTTTAAGCTCTGACTCTCTCAATTCAAGCCTTTTCCCCATATCTGGAACTAGGTCCAACAATTGACACCTCACGAACACTACTCGACAATCCCTAATTCATCACAAACAGCTTCTTTAAAAGCCGGCACACTCATCCCAATAATTACTTGAACATTCGTCCCATTCATCACAATACCTTTTTGTTGAGAACATCTCTTTAGCTGCTCTTCACTGACCTTGTTACTATCTTTGACCGTTATTCGTAAACGAGTGAAACAATTTGTAATGGTCTCAATATTTTCTTCGCCACCAAGACCTTGAATAACGAGAGTAACATCCTCGCTTGTAATTCCAGCCGACTCCTCTTCAGTTGAGACACTCATATTAACTGACAAACCGTCAGTCGTAACCAAGCTTTCTTCCCGCCCTGGTGTTTGCAAGTTAAATTTCTTAATAAGGAAAACAAATGTTAGGTACCAAATAACGCCCATAATCAGTCCAACGATTAAGACTAAATAAAATTTTGAAACACTTGGTGGTATCACAGAATTTGAGACAACCGTATCAATTAAGCCGTACAGCATATAAGTTCGCGCCCCAATCGCCCACAATACAACTTCCGAAATAGCTGTTAACAAACTGTGAACTAACCATAATAATGGTGAAGCAAATAGGAATGAGAAATCTAACGGTTCAGTAATACCTGCTACCGCACCAACAAAAACAGAGGGCAAGATCATGCCTTTAATCTCTTCTTTACGCTCTTTACGAGCACAGTGAATAAGAGCTAACCCAACTGCAATCGAGCCAAAAATTTTAACAAACCCAAAAGTCGCAAATCGTAATGACGGATCTAGTGATGTCACCGTACCAATATTCGCCATCTCTGCATAAAAAATATTAACAGCCCCACTGTAAACCTCACCAGCAATTTCAGCTGTTCCACCTAATGCCGTAAAACAAAATGGCATCCAGAGTAAATGATGTAAGCCAGTCGGAATCAAGAAACGATTGCCAAAAGAATACAAAAACACGCCAAGTAAACCAGCTGTTAAAATAACATCAGACAACGAATTAATCCAGCCATTAATAACCGGCCAAACATAACATAGCGCAATTGCTAAAACCAATGTAATTGGAATCATCAAAATAAAAGTAAAACGTGATCCCCCATAGATACTAAATAAATCAATAAACTCTACTTCCGAATACTTATTGTGGATATAAGCTGTCAGACATCCCAAAAGCATCCCTAAAAAGACATTCATGTCCACAACCTGAAAGCCTAAAACCATCCCTTGACCTGTCCCGAAAAGCCCCATTGCCCCTTCTTCAGCTAAAAGTCCATTTAAGTTTAACCAAGCATTGTTCGCCGCCAAAAAGAATAAAAAGACAATCAGTGACAATAATCCTGCCTCAACTTTTTTCTTGTTTGCCATCGATGACGCAATGCCGACACAGAAAATCACTGCCAGATTGTTCATCATGGCATCCATCATCGTTTTAATTAATAATCCAATAGTTTTCAAAAATGATGGCATAAACTCTAATTGAAAAATAACAGCCACTGCTAAAAATAACCCCATAACAGCCATAAATTTAATTGGCATAATAGCTGAACGCGAAAATTTTTGCATGGCCTCTTTTGCTTTTTCTCCCATTAACTTACTTTCTCCTTTTCAATCATTTGAGTGTACATCTCTTATCTCTAAATTAGCATAGAATAATAGCGCTCACAACACCTTCACTAGCAAGTGGACCAAAGTCCAGAGCTTGGACATCAAGAAACGCCACTCTCGCCATTCTGCTGACACTTATCGTAGTACACAAAAAAACTGATCCAGCACTCCTAAAAGTGTTGAATCAGTTCTTAAATGTCTTTCTAGTCCTCAGCTACTTCTTCAAATTGCGAGTTATAAAGAGAGGCGTAGAAGCCACCTTCTGCTAGCAATTCTTCATGTGTGCCTTGTTCTTTAATATCGCCATCTTGCATATATAAAATCTTATCAGCATCTTTAATGGTTGACAAGCGGTGAGCAATAACGAAAGACGTCCGACCGTCCATCAAGTTATTCATGGCCTTTTGAATCAATCCTTCTGTTCGTGTATCAACAGACGATGTCGCTTCATCCAATATTAAGATCGGTTTTTCGGCTAAAATTGCCCGCGCAATCGTTAATAATTGTTTTTGACCTTGTGAAATATTAGATGACTCTTCATTCAGTACCATGTTATAGCCACCAGGTAAGGTTTGGATAAAATGATGGACATGAGCTGCTCTTGCTGCTTCATAAACCTCTTCGTCTGTAGCCTCTAAACGACCATAACGAAGATTTTCCATAATCGTTCCTTTAAACAACCACGTATCTTGAAGAACCATTCCGATATTTTTCCGTAAATCTTCACGATTAAAGTCTCTAATATCATAGCCATCGATTTTAATCGCACCCGAATTAACATCATAGAAACGCATCAACAATTTAACCATCGTTGTTTTACCAGCACCAGTTGGCCCAACAATCGCCACCGTCTGACCTGGCTCAACATGGGAGCTAAAGTCATTAATGATTGTTTTATCTGGTGTGTAACCAAAGTTAACATGTTCAAAGTCTACCATACCTTTAGCTTTATCAATTTTAACAGGATTTTCAGCCAGCTGCTCTTCTTCATCCTCTTCTAAAAACTCAAAGACACGTTCAGCAGCCGCAGCCATTGATTGTAGCATGTTAGACACTTGTGCTAATTGCGCAATCGGTTGAGTCAAGTTACGAACATATTGGATAAAGGCTTGAATATCTCCTACTGTAATGGAACCATTATAAGCCATAATCCCACCGACAATCGCAACAGCTACATAACCTAAGTTGCCGACAAAGTTCATAATCGGTTGCATCAAACCAGACAAAAATTGAGATTTCCATGCTGATTTAAATAAAATATCATTTTGTTCCTTAAATTCTTTTAATGAATTTTCTTCCTCATTGAACAGACGAACAATGTTGTAACCACCGATTGTTTCTTCAACCTTACCATTGATAACACCTAGGTATTCTTGTTGTGTCTTAAAGTATTTTTGTGAGTTTTTCACGACAAACATAATTAGAACAAAAGAAATTGGCACTATTAAAATGGCCACTCCAGTCATCTTAACGGAGATCGATAACATCATCACGATAACCCCAATAATAGTGAAGGTTGACGTAATTAATTGCGTAATCGACTGATTAAGTGATTGACCAAGAGTATCAACGTCATTGGTAATCCGTGACAAAACCTCACCTGTCGTACGACTTTCGAAGTAATTCATCGGCATGCGATTGATTTTTTCAGAAATTTCTTTACGCATTCTGTAAGTAATTTTTTGCGAAATAGTTGACATGATCCAGCCTTGAACAACACCAAAGGCTGCTGCCACTAAGTACAGTCCTAGCATAAAGAGCAGGATACCACCGATTTTTTCAAAATCAATGCCGCCAGTTCCTTGATACTTTTTAATTAAGCCATTAAACAATTCAGTAATGGCCTTCGATAAGATTTTTGGGCCCCAAATATTAAACACTGTTGAGGCAACTGCAAAGATCATTACAAAGAAAACAGGAATTTTATAAGCGCCAATATAAGACACTAACTTCTTAATGGTTCCCTTAAAATCTTTGGCTTTTTCTACTGGTGCAATCTGTCCAGGTCCACCGCCACGAGGGCGATTTTGTCTTTTTTCTGTCATTATAGTCGCTCCTCCCTATTCGGCTTCTTCTATGCCTAATTCAGCATTGCTTAACTGTGATTGAGCAATTTCTTGATAGACGGTTGATGATTCCATTAACTTTTCGTGTGTCCCTTGATCAACGATTCGCCCTTTATCTAGGACAATAATATTGTCAGCGTGGAGAATTGTTGAGATTTTTTGAGCGACAATAATTTGTGTCGCATCCTTAATTGTTTCAGATAAAGCTTTACGCAAGGCCACATCCGTTTTGTTATCTAGAGCTGAAAACGAATCATCGAAGATCAATATTTTAGGATTTTTAGCTAGAGCACGTGCAATTGACAACCGTTGTTTTTGTCCACCAGAAACATTAGTACCACCTTGAGAAATTTCTCGCTCGTACCCTTTTTCATTGGAACTGATGAACTCATCAGCTTGAGCAATTTCGGCCGCTTTACGCATTTGCTCATCTGAAATCTCAGCATCACCAAATTTAATATTTGAGGCAATGTCCCCTGAGAATAACACACCTTTTTGTGGCACAAATCCAATAATCTCATGTAATTTATGCAAGCTCAGCTCACGAACATCAATGCCATCAATCGTAATCCGCCCACCTGTTACATCAAACAGTCGAGGAATTAAGTTAGCAATCGTTGATTTTCCAGAACCAGTTGACCCAATTAATGCGGTTGTTTGACCAGGCTTCGCAACGAAATTAATATGATGCAAGACATCTTCATCAGCATCGCCATAACGGAAGTTAACAGCTTCAAATTTAACTTCACCTTTAAAATCATGAACATCTTTTGGTTGCTCTGGATCTTTAATTGTTGGAACAGTCCCTAAAACTTCTTCTACACGACTAGCCGCAACATTGGCACGAGGAAGAATAATAGATACCATAGATAACATCATAAATGACATAACAATCTGCATTGTATAAGTGATGAATGCCATCATATCTCCAACTTGAAGTTGTCCTGCATCCATATTATGACCACCGACCCACACAATCAGAACAGAAATACCATTCATCATTAGCATCATCACGGGCATCATAATAGACATCGAACGGTTAACAAATAGTTGAGTTTTCATCAAATCTTTGTTAGCACCATCAAAGCGTTTTTCTTCATACTTTTCACGAGAAAAAGCTCGAATAACAGGTAAACCAGTGATGATTTCACGAGACACTAAGTTGACTCTATCAACTAAGTTCTGTAAAGCTTTGAATTTAGGCATAGTGAATATCAATAACGTTCCAACTAAAATTAAAACCGCAGATACAGCTACGCCAAGAATCCAGCCCATGCCAGTTCCAGTTTTATACACTTCGTAAATACCGCCGATACCCAAAATTGGCGCATATAGAACCATCCGCATGATCATCACAATTGCCATTTGCATTTGTTGAATGTCATTGGTATTCCGCGTAATTAATGAGGCTGGCGAGAATTTTTCCATTTCAGTATTTGAAAACTGAAGAGTTCTCTCATATTGCCCCACTCGTAAGTTACGTCCAACAGCTGCCGCGACTAAAGAGGCAATTAAGCCAACAATCACAGCTGCTACAGCGGCGATTAGGGTTAAAACAACCATTTTCGTCCCTGTTTTAACCATGTAATCTGTTTGGATTTGTTGAGTATCCATTTTCAATGCCTTATATTCAGCTAACGTTAATTGAATACCAACTGTTTTCATAGAATCTTCGCCTAGGTCACCTAAGCCAGCCTTAGTTTCCTTACGGGCTGCTTCGACTTTAGCCGGCATGCCATCTGTTTTGGCAGTGATAGAATCAGCTAGCTTTTTAGCCTCTTCTCCTTTAGTAGCCGCCTCAGCTCCAAGTGTCTGAGCCTCTGTCGCTTTTGTAGCTGCTGTCGCAGGATCAGTCGCTGTAGCTGCTGCCTCTCCCGCTGCCTGAGCTTGCTCACCTAATGATTTAGCTTCAGCCCCTAACTCTTTTGCTTTAGCAGCATCAGCGGAAATAGCTTTATAATCATCCATAATCGCTTTTGCTTCACTTGCATTTGCTGATTCCTTCGCTTGAGAAGAAGCTAGCATCATCATTGGCAGATTGAAAATATCTGCTAACTTAGCTTTAGTCATCCCATCTTGAAGCTTTAATTGATAGACTTCAACTTTTTTACTGTCAATAGTTTCAGTTTTTAACTGATAATTATCTTCAATTGTTTGTTTCTCCTTATCGGTCATGAACATTTCAATCCCTTGGAGAGTCGTTTTTCTAATTTTTTCAGGAGTGGAATATTCTAATCCTCCCTGTTGGATACCGACGTCAACGATATCTGATGTTAAGTTTGGCAAACTTAACTCACTACGTGCCTGTACGAACAATAGCGCAAGAACGACGATGACGGCATACCAGTATTTACCAAGATGTTTAAAAATCTTCACTATTGGTCACCTTCCTCTTTCAGGGATAATTTGTGGGAGCAATCAACGAATTTCGTCATCAGCTCTACGAACTTTCTAGTATCCTCTTCGCCCATTTGGGTAAAAATCTTGATGATTTTATCGTGCATTTGTTTCTTTTCTGCATTGGCCACTTTTCGACCACACTTTGTTAGGCTGACATTAATCCGACGACGATCTTCTGGGTCCATGTCACGAACGATCTGTCCCTTTTTCTCTAAACTACCTAATAGAACGGCAATTCGAGCACTAGATAAATTAAGTGATTCAGCCAAATGTTTCGGACTAGTTGGTTCACCTAGCAAATCAAGAAACTTGATGAGCACTGTTTCTCCTTGATTACTTTTTTCAATTCGTTTAAATGCGCCATGACGATTTTCAACCATTAAACGAAGGAACTCTCGTTCAGCTTCTTCTGCGAATGTCATATGATTCCTCCTTCTCTCAAACTCGTTACAATATTAATAGCTAACACTGTTAGTAACTAATACTGTTTGATATTAACGCAGATAGGTATCGAAGTCAAGGGTCACGTCTCGAAAAAAGAAATGAATACGTTCGCAAAAAAAATTGATAGTTATTAACGGTTAGGTCCCGTCATTTCAACAAAAAACCACCTCTCTAGAAAACTAGAAAAGTGGTTCTTGTATTTAGTTAATTTCGTCTAATTTGGTGCAATGGCAATATCTTGTTTCAATTTATAATTTGTCGTCGCTCCGCTTAGTTGATACATCGCCACAATCTGCTTCTCCGCTAACGCACTTGGAATATCTTCGCCTGTATAGCGAGTGGTCACAACCTCATCCGTTTCCGCTACCAAGTACAGCTTCGTCTCATAAGGAAGCCCTCTAATCGTGTAGCTACCAGTCTTTTCAGGCGTCGTAACAGTCATCAATAAGTTACCCGCTTCATTATAGATAGAAAGATTAATCGCCTTTTGAGCTTCACGCGGTGAACCATTACGAATCCCATCACCGTTTGTATCAACAAAAGCAACACCATTAATAGAAACTAAAGACCGAATCCCAATTTGAATATCCGTCGTCTTAGTTACCTTGAAATTAGAGAAGTCATAAGCATTTCCCCAATTATCAGCAATAATCAACTTCATTCCAGGAACATATTCTAATAATTTTGTCAGATTTCTAGTTTTTTCTAATAAATTAAGCAAAGAAGTCCCAGTTTTTTCGTCTAGCAGTTGATCAATATTTAACCCATCAACTTGCTCAACCACCATTCTAAAGAAGCTCGCAAGCGACTTAATATACTCAGTATCTGGATTGGTCGTTAAATCCCCAGAATTAATCAACTCTGGATCATTCAGAAGCTCCTCAGTAATATTCCCATCTAGAATATCCAATAAAGCATATAATCTGGCCAAATCACCACCCATTAAGCCTAAATTATAAGGGGAACGAAACGCAACATAACCTCCTGCTTCAACATTGGCAAACTTAAGCGGCGCATTTCCTTTGGTCGTATCTAAAATAATCGCACCATCGCCAAGGTTTATCGTTCCTTTAATAGCCCCTGTCGTAATATTACTCATATCAAGATTAGCCAAGCCATCAGTGGCAATCAATTGAGCTAACTTTTCAATATTAACAAACACCATCGTTTTGTAGTTCTCTAATTTCTCATCTGAGTCCAAAATGCCATTCAAATTCAAATCCTGAAAAACATGAAAATTAAGGTCTAAAGGCTTAGACACCGCTAAGTTTTTCACTGTAACAAGTCTCGATACATTTACCTCGACAATATCATTCAGTGACTCTCCATCGCTTGTAACAACCGTCCCCGATTGCTTAATCGCCAAAAGATCAGTCTCTTGAGCAAATTTCAAATAATACGTTCCACGACTTAATCGTTTAAAATGGTAACCTCCTAAAAAGTTAGTCGCCGCAGTCGCAACAGGTGCCTGTCCATTGACCGCCTCTTCAACTGTTCTATAAAGCGAGACTTGCTTATACTTAATCGGCGTTTCAAAGTTTTTTACATCATAGTTACCATTTTTATTGTCGTCTTTAAACAGCGTCCCTGAAACAGAATACAGTGAAGCCGCTTCAGATTTCCCTCCCCCTAACAAGATAAATAGCAGACCCAAGATCGCAGTCATTACCACTTTGTTCATATGCTTCTTCATTACTAACTCCTCCTATTTCATTATCACTCATTTTATGAACTGAATTATCCTATTCAATCCATACATTAATCATACCTTTTCACAGATAAAATTGGAAGACGTTTCCATAACATTAGTCATTTACTTATTTTTTATTGCAAAAAACAATAACATTAACCTGAAATATCTTCTGTTAGTTGGCAGCCGCTCTAACAAACAACATACTCTTCTCCTTGATTTTTAAATACTATTTTTTTGAACTGGTTAATATTTCCCTAAAAGCAACTACTTCACCATCAATTTGTCTTCCACCCTACTTCTCAACTAATAACGTTCTCCCTATTTTTTTAAACGTGTTATCATATTTAAACTGCTCCAAGATCGATAACTATTTTTGTAATGATAACATGCTAAAAAAGCTGGGGGAATTTCTATTCTTCCCAACTTTTTTGTCTATCTGTATATTGGCTACATTTGAAAACTAACTATTTTTGTGCTCTTCTCCACTACGTTTCTTATTTTACGATCACTCTAACAACAGGAACTATTGCCAATTATGGTCAATAAAATATAATCTTGTTATTCTTCAAAAAAATCTCAACCTGTTCAAATCCTAAAAAGCGTACATCTGATAGCGACTCACTGTGATGTTAATTTCTTATTACCACCATATAAAGACTGATACAACAACCTTTACATGATTCAACTACGGCTGTAGGACGTTGTTTCAACTTTGTATGCGTTTGACGGACATCCGATTTTCAATTAACTCCAAAGTTGTTATTAATCGCTCTTACAACACCGCCACTAACATAGAGTCAAGCTTCTTTTATTCTACTTATATCACAGTTTTCTAAAACTTGTCTAATCAAGACCAGACCTCATATAGCTCTAACTTACCCATATAGCTATTACTGACCCACACATTTTTTTGAAAATATCCTCTATTCAGCCTTTACACAACCTTCTCTATCTTTTCAAGAATAAAAACAAGGGAAAAGCAGTAATTTAACAAAGAAAAGGGAAGATAAACATTTTCTATAGCCTTAGATATACTTCCCCTCCAATCACGCTTAAAATTATAGCATCAAAAAACAGGTCCTCTCCTTTTAGAAAGAACCTGCTTGTTCTATGACAATGATTGTTAGAAATCAACTCACTTTTTAAGTTGGTTTAACCTCTTTTGGAATAGCTGATTGATAGACTGCACCATTTAACGCTTGCTGATGCTCGGCTTTGGCTTTTGCTAACAGTTCTGGTTGGGTTAACAAGTCATAGGCCGTCGTTGCAATCACTTTCCCGGCTGACAAGAAGCCTTTATGAGCTGCTGCTGATTTTCCATTTGCTACCCACTGCCAAGAATGAGGCGGGGTTCCTTGGGGTTCGCAAGCCACTGTCACTTGGGCAGTTGGCACGACCCAGCTAACATCGCCGACGTCTGTTGAACCAGAGGTTTTATCAGAAAAACTTAAAGGTAACATTTTAGTTAAATAAGGTTGCTGACTAAGTTTTTTGACCTCTTTGTCACTATATTGTGGGAACAAAGCCTTGGCTCTTTGATACAAGCCTTCTTTTGCAGCTTCTGGTAGACTATCGTAGTAACGTTGACCGTAAGCTTGATCCTCATCCGTCAGCCCCATATCAGCAACATCTTTCAAGTTATCATACATCGCAGTTGTCATTGCTTGGTTAGGAACATAGTTAGCACATGCTGAATCAAAGACAATCTCTAATTCTGTCTCCGTCATAAGCGCAGCCCCTTCTGCTATTTTGTTAACACGCTTGTATATTTCTTCGGCTTGAGCAAGCTTTGGTGCGCGGATAAAGTAGTAGAGGTTAGCCGTTGGTTGAACAACGTTAGCTGATTCGCCGCCTGCATCCATAAAGGCATAATGAACTCGTCCAGAATCAATGATGTGCTCTCTTAAAAACTGTACTCCAATATTCATCAATTCAGCTGCATCTAAAGCACTTCGCCCTTGTTCAGGTGCCGCCGCCGCATGAGCTGAGATTCCTTTAAATTTGTAATAAATCTGATAGACTGCCAAGCTACTATCGCCCCACGCCATATTAACATCCATTGGATGCCAAGCTAAAGCAGCATCAATTCCATCGAATACGCCATCTCGCGCCATAAAGGCCTTGCCGTACCCACTCTCTTCAGCTGGACAGCCAAATAATTTAATTGTTCCTGGCAAATTAGCTTGCTCCAGATAATCCTTAATTCCAACAGCTCCTGCTAATGCTCCGATTCCTAATAAATTGTGTCCACAGCCGTGACCATTTCCACCGCTAACTTCCGCCTGCTGCTCACCTAAATCTGCTACTTGGCTTAAGTTTCCAAGAGCATCGTACTCAGCCAAAATACCTATGACAGGCTCGCCACTTCCATAAGTTGCGACAAAAGCATGCTCCATATTAGCCAAGCCTTTTTCAATCTTAAAGCCTTCTTTTTCCAAAATCGTGTAATAAGGCTGTACCGATTGAGTTGTTGCAAAACGTGTTTCTGGAGTCCCCCAGATACAATCTGCTGCCTCAATAAATTCTTGACGTTTCTTTTCAATTAACTCTGCAATTTGCTGTTTAGCGTTCATTTTATTCTTCCTTTCTCTACTGTTTTAAGCTCGATCTATTCCAAAAAGTTCTTTTGCGATCCGTTTACCTGTTGCGGTTCCGGCTAAACCACCAATTCCCGTTTCACGAATATCTGCCGGCATATTTCGACCCACTCGATACATCGCTTCAATAACTTCATCTGCCGGAATTTCACTTTCCACTCCTGCCAAAGCCATCTCCGCTGCTGTAATCGCATTAGAGGTCCCTCCAGCATTACGTTTGATACAAGGGATTTCAACTAATCCCGCAACCGGATCACAAGCCAAGCCGATTAAATTATTAAGAGCAATCGCAAAACCATGAGCGGCTTGACGTGGTGTCCCACCTGCTAATTCAACTAAAGACGCAGCAGCCATTGCCGATGCGGAACCAATTTCCGCTTGACAGCCACCTTCTGCCCCTGATATCATCGCGTTATTTGCTACCACAAACCCAAAAGCAGCTGAGGTGAACAAGAACTGAATCATCTCTTCTCGTGGTGTCTGCCATTTCTCACTAAAGGCTAACAGTACTCCCGGTACAACGCCTGCCGAACCGGCTGTCGGAGTCGCGCAAATCATGCCCATAGCTGCGTTGACTTCATTGGTTGCCACAGCATAGCACAAGGCTTTTACAAAGGTCTGATCAGTCAAAACCGTTTTAGTATCAAGATACGCTTGAAGCTTCTTAGCATCATAGCCCGTTAATCCCGAATGCGAACGAACCCCCGCAACGCCTCTCTCCACAGCCATTTCCATGGTTTTTAAATTTAATTCCATTTGATTCATGATATCCACACGTTCTCTGCCGGAAACTTCTGCTTCTTGAGAGATCATGATGGTTGAAATCTTACAGTGCTCTTTTTCTGCTAATTGCACTAATTCTTCAATTGAACCAAACATGCCAATCCCTCCTCGTTTTCCTAACTCGCTGTTGACAAGGCCGTGATAATACCAGGCAATTGTCTGATTGTTGTTAATACCTTTTGACTTAATTCACTCGCTGTTTCCACGAAAAAGACGGTTTCCTGATCCAATTTTTGAATCGTAACAATCGACGTCTCTTCTAGAGTTTCGTGAATCATTGAAGCGACCTCTTGTGGCTCTTCCGTCGTCACAACTAACCCACTAGCATGGTGCGCTAGCACTGTTGAATGGTGATTTAATTCTGTTAGCTGAATACTTCCCCCACCTATTGAAATGGCCATTAAATTTAACTGTTCGTTACCAGACTCAACAACTAGATTGACTGTATTGGCATGTTCGACTTCTTTTTGACTCACTAAAAATTCAATCTTTATTCCCTGTTCCTCTGCATACTCGATGGCATCAGGAATACGTTCGTCAGAGGTTTCATAACCAAGAACCCCGGCCACAATAGCGACCGCTGTCCCATGACCTTTATACGTTTCTGCAAATGAGCCATAAAAAGTGACGACTAATTTAGTTGGTACCTTTCTAAATAAATCCCGAGCCATTTTGCCAATTTTTACTGCGCCTGCTGTATGAGAACTAGAAGGGCCAACCATAATAGGGCCAATAATATCAAAGGCGCTTTTATATTTAAAAACTCTTTTTCCCATTACGCGTCTTTTTTAATGCCTAGAATAGACAATCCACAAAGAATACTAGCCGCAGCCATAAAACCAAAAGCCAAGGTGAAAGACCCACCAGCCGCTTTAATTAATTGACCTAAAACCATTGGTGCTAGAAAACCACCTAAAGTTCCTCCAGTATTGATAATACCAATCGAAGAGCCGATAATAGCCGGGTCCATGATTTTATGTGGCCAAGTGAAAATCGCTGTAAACGCTGAGACAGAAACCATACTAACCAAAATCAATAAAATCATTGATAAAACCAAATTACTAGAAGAGACAAATCCTAAAATTAACACAGCAGAAAGAACCGTTGCCCCAATAATAAAGAGACGCTCTTTGCCTAAAAATAATTTTGATAATAAGACACCTGCAAACATGGTCGCAACTGTTTGGAAAACGGCATTAACCGCTAATAAATAACCAATTTTAGTAATATCCAAGGTGAATTTTTGTGCCAAGAAACTTGGTAGCCAAGACATGTTACCGTACAATAAGAAATTAAGTAACAGCATTGCTAAACACAAAATCAAGACATTGCGATTTGTAATGACTTCGCTAAATTTGATTTTGACCTTACCCGTATTTTTCTGACTTGTTGCTTGTTTTGGTACAAAAATTGCCACTAAAACAGCCGCAATCGCAAACATGGTACCTAAAGCTAGATAGGCATAACGCCAATTGTTATTAATCAAGTTGGCTCCTAAAGTGAAGGCTAAAATTCCACCAATACCAGAAGTTGACAAAATCAACGATTGGATAAACGTGCGACGTTCTTGCGGAAAATTATCTGCAATTGACTTAGAACAACTCGGTGGATAACCGCCATGACCAATCCCTGCAAAAAAGCGAATAACCATAAATAGCATTAAGCTACTAACTGCTCCAAAAGCAAATGAAAAAATAGAAATAATAGCTAATGACAAAATTAACACTTTTTTCGCACCAATTTTATCGGCTAACCATCCCCCAGGAATTTGCATTAATGAATAACCTAAGAAGAAGAACGACATAATCATTCCTGTTTGTCCTGCATCCAAATTAAACTGATTAGCAATTGGAATAATAGCTGTTGAAATCATACTCTTATCCATGTAAACCATTGAATAACCTGCCATTAAGGCAAAAATCAGTCCAACACTACTTTTTTTCACGTTGACGCTTTCAATTTGTGTGTCCATTTTTTTCCTCCATGTTCTTTTTAAGCAAAAAACAACTAGCTATATTATTTTTCGCCTGATACTTTTTCTCTCCAGAAAAACGTTTTCTACCATTGATTATAAGAGAAATGCCACATTTGATAATGTCTTTTTTTGCGATAACAATTCTCTATTTATGTGACTATTTAAATTCACAAACAAAAAGAGCAAAAAACTAAGTCGTTTTTTGCTCTTCCATGAGTAATCTAGTTAATACAATCGTTGAAAAACATATAGCTGACAGGCATTAAGCGTCAAGGTAGTTGCTAGTTGATAGCCTTCAGGCTCAATCCGTTCCTTCATTAAATCAAATTTAGGTAAAATAATTTGCTCTAAATATGACTGTAGCTCGCCATCAATTTCAGTTTGACCGCCTACACGAATCCAATCATTGTAAATCCCACCATGATCTTTATCAAGAATATACTGCCGAATTAAATAATTACCTGCTGACATATTTTTTAGTTCGACTGACAATTTTTTTGACTGATAACTAACTTGAAAAGTATCGACTGAATAATGGGGATCAAGGTAATTGGAATTATATATCAATAATTGATAATGCCCCTTTGAGTGAGTCAATATGTAGCCATCACCACTCTCAATCAGCTCGCCCACCACACGATTTAAAAAGCTGAGAGAGAAAAATAGTGGTCGCCTCAATTCTTCATACAAAAAGAGAGACAAGCTACTTTCCTCTCGCTTATGAGTTCGCCGTTCCTTCACTTTAATATTAATCCAATAAGCCAGCCCCTCAATCTCAGCAGATAACTCCACGATAGATTCAAGAATCAACGCCGAGCGAAAAAAGGTCCCCGACAGTGTATTCCCTTCTCCTACTAAGGTATTCCATTCAGTTAAATAAATATCCGGATGCCAAAAACTCTCTGGATGGCTCTCTTGAATCGCCACAATCCCTTGTTTGACCTCAGCTAAAATCAATTGTTGATAGTCTTTAAACCGTTTCGCGTACTGCTCTCTAATAGTTGCTGTCTTGTATGGGTCTGCATGAAAACAGAGAAAATCTGGCAACGACCGCTGATTCGCCTGTTGCGCAATAAAACTGAGATACGCCTGACTTTCCTCTTCTGCCAATTGTTTAAGCGTCAACAAGCCAATTCGACATGACCCAATTTTTTTCCTCACCTTCTGATAAAAATAGTGGTAACCCCAGCTACTTCTCTCATCCCATATACTATAACCCTTTGGCGCCCCCCACTGAATCGCCCATGTGGCAAGCTCATCACTACCAAAGCGATTTAGAAAATGGCGCAATAATGTTACTTGACTGTCGCACCATGCTTCAATCTCTTTAAGAGTTTCTGCTTCTTTAGGTAGACAGAGTTGAATCATCGGAGTTAACTTAATTGAAACTAAGAACTCAAACAACCGATTGTTCAACAAATACTCTGAAATAATGGTTGGGTTATGTTCAAAATTAGTTTCTTCGCAAAACCCTTCAAATTGGACATAATCAAAGGCAAGCTCCTTTTGCACAATTCGTAACTCCCGCTGAACAGCATTGTCCAGACCTTCCTTCGCAAGCCCAATCTTAATAATTTTTTTAGCCGATTCGTAGGGGTGATTCGAACGCTTCTCTACATCAAATGAAAAGTGTTCTTCAAATGTTGCATTATCATCGTCAATGTCTTTTTCCACCAAATATTTTGCCAGCTCTTGTTGCGCCATCACACTGGTAAGTTCTTCATAGTCTGATTCAGACCTCTCCTCTTTAGGAGCTGTTACTAAACTATTAGTTTTACGAAAAGTCGCAGGTGTTACTTCATAATACTTCTTAAATACTTGATGAAACTGTTTAACATTTGAAAAGCCATTATTTAGAGCAACATTAATAATCGAATCATTCGTCACTAGCAAATCCTCTGTCGCATGAATTAAACGGATTTGGTTTAAATATTCTGTAAAGGTCATGCCAAGCTGCTTTTTAAAGGTTCGAGATAGATGATAGTAGGATAAATCACTTTCTTCTGACAACTGCTCCAAAGAGATCACTTGCTGATAATCTGTTTGAATCCTCGTCATAATTGCTTTCAAACGCTCATCCTCAATTTCTTGCAGATGAACAATTCCCGTCCCATTCTCTTGTCGAAATTCTTTTGATAAATGAGCGAGAAGTGCAAACAGGTATTGGTAAACCTCTAAATTTGCGCTGTTATGATTTTTAAAAAAAGTTGCCATCATATGAGCAAGAATTTCCCTCATTTTATGATATTTTTCTTCTGTCGCTTTCCCGATGGAATCACATTCAAACTGGGGGATTGCTTGATCATCGAAATAAGGTCTAAGCTGAGTACACGACAGTTGTAGTGATAAAAATAAATTTTTCTCAGAGCTTTTAATCTCATACGGCTGAAACGGATTAATAACTAATAAATCATCTTCTTGTAAGCGATACTTCCGATCGGTTTGTTGAATCGTTACTTCTCCACTCAACACTAAAAAGACTGTCAAGCTATCCGTTAGCTGCTTAGAAATAGACTTTGCCTTAATTAATGATAGGCGGAAAGGCTCTCGCTTCGTCTGCTTCATAACATCCCTCCACTCATGACTTGATCATTATTTTACAAAATATACCATCAATTGGCGATAGACACAACCTCTAATCCAATTTCTGTAGGGAGTTTTTACTGACAGATAGCTATTCATTTGCTGGTTTTATATCACAATACACTGAGCGTAAAAGCCTCTTTTTTAAACTTAAGAATCACTTAATACCTTACTTAAGAAACAATTTAATTTTCTCCAGTAAAGTTGTAAGTGTTAAAAGATAGCAACAAAAAGAACTATCCACCTAAGGTCTGACTAAAAATAAGACTCTGGTAGGAAGATAAAAAAACGAACGTTATTTACAATTAAGGTAAATATGAATGGAGGAAATTAAAAATGAAAAAAAAGTGGTTAATCGGTGGAGCAGTTGTAGTCTTAGGTGCAGGCTACTTTATGTACCAAGGGATGCAACCTAAAGATGTAAAGACTGCCAAAAGTGTCAATATGTACGAGGTAGAGAAGCAAACGCCCTTACATTTAAAGGGGCAAGTTCAAGCAAAGCTGACACAGTCAGTTTTACTCAATGCCGAAAAAGGACCAGTCAAAACGATTCATTACAATTTAGGTGATCATGTCGTAAAAGATGCTGTCTTAATAACGTATGAATGGGGAGAAAAAGTCAAAGCGGAAAGAGACAGTGTTGTAACTATTTTAAATACAGATGCTAAGAATGACCCATCTAAACCCGTTATGGTATTGAAAAGTATAGAAAATGAAATCAAAGGAACTGTGACAGAATACGATAAAGAAAAATTAAACAAAGACATGGAAATAACAATTGATTATGTCAATCAAAATAAATCCGTTTCTGGAAAAATTACAACAATTGCTGAGATGAACACAGTTAATGATGCTAACGCCTCATCTAATACAGCTAGCAGTGGGTCTGCTACTGTTGTTAACTATGACTTTACGGCTCAGCCGACTGAGCCAATTCCTTTAGGATATAGCGTAGAAATCTTAATTCCTCGCAATGAAATCCATTTACCAACAAAAAGTGTCCAAGAAAAAGATGGAAAATGGTACGCATACCTTGTTAAGGATAAAAAAGCCCAACAAAAAGAAATTACGATTAAAGAAGAAGACGGCTACTACACCTTAGTAAATGGATTAGATGAAGGATCTGAAATAATTAAAAGTGTGAAAGGGATTAAGGACGGAATGGAAGTGACTGTTCAATGATAAAAATGACAAACATTAACAAGTATTATTCATTAGGACAAGAAAAAATCCACGTCTTAAAAAACATTAATTTGGACATCCAAGCTCATGAGTTTGTTGCCATTATGGGACCCTCTGGCTCTGGAAAGTCCACATTGATGAATACCATTAGTTTTTTAGATGGTGATTTTGAAGGAAGCTATTTATTTAAAGATGAAGACGCCTATCGCTACAATGACAATAAACTATCACATTTACGCAACCAATCAGTCGGTTTTGTCTTTCAATCATTTCAGTTAATAGAGAACAATACCGTTTTTGAAAATGTCGCATTACCACTCCTATATGGGGGGATGAAATCCAAACATACAAAAGAACTTGTGATGAACGCTTTAGAAAAAGTCGGGATTCCAGATAAACACAATAAACTACCAAAACAACTATCTGGCGGACAACAACAACGCGTGGCAATTGCTCGTGCTTTAGCAGGAAATCCAAGCTTTATCGTAGCAGATGAACCAACAGGTGCCTTAGATACACATACTTCTGCAGATATTATGGAATTATTTCAACAACTTAATGAAAAAGAAAAAGCTACCATTTTGATGGTTACTCACGATAGCGAGGCCGCTCAATATTGTAAACGAGTTATTACAGTACGGGATGGGGAAATTATCGAAGGAGGCACTGATTATGCGGTTTAGCGAAATTTGGAAGACCTCTTTAAAGTCGATTTTGAAAAATAAAAGACGCAGTTTTTTAACTATGATTGGCTTAATTATTGGCGTATCATCTGTCATTACTATTTTTTCAATTGGCCGTGGATTTGAGCGGTATGCAGCAGACTTTATCGGGTTAGACGACTACGATGCCAGTCTATACTTTAATTTTTCTCCAACAAACGAGTCTTTTTACGAGACAAATCTTGCTTCATTTTCTGAAAATGACTTTCAACGAATTGAAGAACTAGACGGGGTACAAAGTGTCGATTATTATAACAATGAGGACAAAGGCTCGAAGTATTATTCCCAACAAATTGATGAAGCAAGCGGCGCTTCATCACAAGGATCCTTTAAGCTATTGACATCTGAAGGAACAGACACAATCTATGGACGACCAATAAAAATCTCTGATAATGTCAACCGCAATAAAGTAATAGTAATCAATGAAACAATTGCCAAGGCGATCAAAAAAGAAAACCCAGAATCACTTGTTGGAAAAAGCTTAACCATTCAAGGGCAACTGTTTGAAGTTATCGGGATTATGGAAGATCGAGATAGCTCTGGATTTATCACCACTCAGGATGATTATGTAGGTGTAGAGGTACCGGGTAACAGTTACGAGCAATATTTTGAAAGTCCTAAAGACTCTATCTTAATTCGACTGGCTGCGACTGCTGATCCTAAAAAAATTGCTGAAGAAGTTGAAAAAACATTAGATAAACATGGGTCAGTTCGAAGCATGGGCTCCTATAAAAGCCAGGATTTAGCTGGTCAAGTAACACAATTAAAGACGATTTTAACCGGGATTACAGCTATTGTCTCAATCATCGGCGGAATATCACTATTCATTTCGGGGATTGGTGTTATGAACATGATTTATATTTCCGTTTCTGAGCGAACGAAAGAAATTGGCGTTCGTCGAGCAATGGGTGGCACAAAAAATAATATTATGTGGCAGTTTTTACTAGAAGGAATAACATTAACACTAATCGGCGGTGCAATTGGGTATCTATTTGGGATGCTGATAGGATACTTAGTGGGGATGGTGACACCTTTTACTATTATTCCAGACTTATTTACAGCTATGTTGGCACTGATACTTTCGATTGTAATCGGCATTGTCTTCAGTTGGCTACCAGCCCAAAGTGCCTCTAAAAAAGATATCGTATCATTACTTCGTTAGGAGATTAATAGATTTTAATTTTGTAGAATAGATACAAAGAGGCCGTGACTACGTCACAGCCTCTTTGTATTCCAACTATCCTCCAGCAATTTCAACCGAAATCTCCGTTATTATTTGTTTCCAAGCTAAACCTTAATCTTAAAAATCTATCGAATGGCTTAAATCGTGGTAGTTCTCAGCATTTTCTATTTGAATTTTTATATGCCTCTAGCCCCAATTTATAAGCATCTAATCCCAATAATAATTGTTTAGGTGGTGTTTCTATTTGAACAATCTTCTCATATATCTCGGCAACGTTCATCCTGTTCATCCTCTCATGCCTTACTTCTTATTTCGCTGGTACTAACCCGCTCATAATTCGATTAATAAGTCCTAACAGATGCTTTCGAGACAGTAGTCTTGGGAGGTAACTACTCATCAATTGATTCATTTTTCCATCAATAACTGATGGTCTATTTCTTTTCAATCCCCGAGCAGTCGTTTTAATCACATCTGCCGGTTGTCTTAAATTACCATATGCAATGCCTCGATCATCGGCAAAAAAATTAGTATCCGTTGGTCCTGGTGATACTGAAAGGACATCAATACCAAATGGTCGGCATTCTGCATGTAACGCTTCAGTAAAAGATAAAACAAATGCCTTGCTCGCGGCATAAACCGCCATGTGAGGAACCGGATAATACGCTGTTGTTGACGCTAGATTGATGACTGTTCCTTCTCTTCTTTTCTTCATTTCACCCACAAATAAATGACACATATCAATTACTGCTAGCGAATTAAGGAATGTCTCATGATGCTGTTTTTCCAATGACAGTTCGTCAACGTCCCCATTAAATCCGATTCCCGCATTGTTTATTAACACATTAATGACTATCTTCTGTTTTTGTAAAGTTTCAAAAACATCCTTCGCTGCATATTCCTTTGATAAATCTTCCACAAGATAACTCACTCGTGTATTAAACCGTTTCTCTAATCGTTCTTTTTGTAGGTGTAATTTCTGTTCTGTGCGTGAGACTAGTACTAAATTAAAACCTTCTTTAGCATAATAGTCAGCGTATGCTTCTCCGATTCCTGAGGTTGAGCCTGTAATTAAAGCTGTTTTCATTTTAATTCTCCATTTCATTTAGATGTCTAGTCATTAATTCAACATTAAACAACTAAATTATCAATAATAAAACAAAAAAAGTTATTAAAAAAACGAAAACAAATGACTAAACATCTATAACACAAAAAAACTAGTTAGAAAATAATACCTAACTAGCTACTATCTTTATTTAGTGTAAAAGTCTTCTTGACGATTCTTCATTTTTTCAGCACTTTCGGTTTCTTGAATTTGAGTATAAAAAATAGCAATCATCTCTTTAACAGAGGGTGTTTTTGGCAAACGTTTCTCAAGATACTCGTCAAATACTCGTTCTCTTTCACGTAGTTCTGGAAGAATTTCTCGTCCCTTAGATGTCAGATGTAAAACAGATTTTCGACTGTCGTCGATTGCCTTGCTTTTATAAATAAACCCATTATCCACTAATCTTTGCACAAGTCGACTAGGGCTTTTGCTTTCACAAATCAATAATTCTCCTAACTCTTTTAGTGACAATGGTTCTCTTTTCTCCAACACTTGAATAACTTCTGCTTGATTTGGCGTAAGGTGCAATGATTTTAATAATTCTGCATGTTTTTTTGTCCCTCACGTTGAACACAATTAATTAAATAACGTAGCTCCTCCATACTTCCCATAGCAAGACCTCCTTTTTAATTCTCTTATGTACTACCTATCATATCACAAAGCTGTCATTAGATGCTATGTCATCATTAATAAAAATATACGGCACTACAAGGTGAACAACCAGCCGACAACTCCCTCACCTCCTATTAATCATCAAGACCTGCTCTATATATAAGCATTCTTTCATCATCTTGAGGACGAGCTAGGTATTTCCTTATTTAATAAAAAAGGCCGAAATATTGTATTAAGTCTTTACGGTCAGAAGCTGTATCCATATATTAATGAATCTCTCTCACAACTATCAAAAGGTCTCGAAGCGGTCAGTCAGTTAAAAGATAACACAGAAAATAATTTCTCGATTCATTTAGAAGTTGGTTCGCTTTGGTTACCAGGGCTCATCCGACATTTTCAACAGACCTATCCTGACCTTCATTTCAACATCAGTCAGCATTCTGTCAGCAGTAAAGGGGCCGTTGATTTTTTAATCACCTCGGAGTTAAACCAAGACGACAATTTTATCGAATTATTGGAAGAAGATATTCTTTTAGCGATTCCTAAAGACCATCCTTTAGCTAAAAAAGACATCATCTCCATCAAAGACTTAAAAAAAATTCATGTTATTGGCCTTACCAAACAAAATGCACTCAGATGCACGTTAGACAGTTACATGAAAACTCTTAATATCAAATTAGACCTATCCCATGAAAGCGATGATCCTGCTACGCTACGAGGGTTAATCAAGGCCGGTGTCGGAGTAACCTTCATCCCCACAACTCTTTGGGAAGATCTCGAATCCAGTGACGTCATTTTAAAGCCTTTTGCAGAAGGAAAAATGAGGCGCTCTGTTTATTTATGTTGGCCTAGTGCAAATAAACAAAATCTCTATAATGACCTAATAATCGAGGAAATTGCTCAGTTTTTCCGATCAAAACAGAAAACACTCTCAACTAAAAAAGCGCTTTAATTACTTTTAATTATATCATGAAACTTAAAGGTAAAATGGTTTAGTCTAACCACGATAAAAAGGCAATCACAGATGGACTTGACCTCACATCAAGTCCATCTGTGATTGCTCTTTTTGTCTAACTAAACCAATTCTTCAAATAACCAAGGACACCTCTAGGTTGGGTATCATAGATAACAAACTCATAACCATCCTCTGGCTCCCCTACTTCATAACCCATGACTTCTGTCGCCCGCTGCTTAAATAACGCAAGCCATTCTTCCCATTCATCACGAGGTAGCTTCGCAAAAAAATGAAGGCCCGATGGTTCAAATGATGCCTCAATAAACTTATTGTCCGCTTCATGTCCGTACCATCTATAACAGCCATCTGAGGTCTCAATCGCAGATGGCATCGTCAAACACATCTTTGTTAACTCTTTTTCCAGTTCGTCAGGAATCGTATAGTGAATCGCCAGATTACAATTAAAATACTCCAATGACCTTCTCCTTTTGCCATGTTCATTATGAAAGCATCATCCGTCTAATAATAGACCTCATCAAGAAATAAGCCGTGAGAAGAAACTGTCTCTCCTGCCTCTTGCCTAATTTTAGTCTCAAAAATCTCATCGATGATATCAACCGACAGTATTCCTGCTCCGATTTCTAACAAGGTCCCCATGATAATTCTCACCATATTATACAAAAAGCCATCTCCTACGAAGGTAAAATGAAGCAAAGGACCGTCTTGTTGAATGGTTAACTCCTTAATTGTGCGAATAGTTGATTTCTTTGTCTTTTTGAGAGAAGAGAAACCTATAAAATCATGCTGACCAATTAACTTGCGACACGCTTTATTCATGCGCTCAATGTCTAATTTTTGAGGATAATAATTACTATAATTCTGTTGAAAAGCCGATGGTGTAACAGCATTCCATACATAGTAGCTATACTGCTTACCAGTAGCGTTATAGCGCGCATGAAATCTTTCTGGAACCTCTTCTACTTTTTTCACTACAATATCACGAGGTAGGTAGCGATTAAGATAATCAAGCATCTTCTCACTATCCATGTCTGTCTCACTCTTAAAATTGGCTACCTGTCCTCTTGCATGAGCTCCCGCATCAGTTCGACCAGAACCAATAATCTCAGTCTGCGCCCCTGTTAGCTGCGTTAAAACGCCTTCAATCTTTCCTTGAATAGTTGCATCAGAATCACCCAATCTCTGCCACCCTCGGTATCTTTTGCCGTCGTATTCAATTGTTAATTTAATATTTCTCATCATTAGTATTTTCCTCTCTTGTATCTCATCAGCACTAACCTTGCCACTCTACTCATTGTACCAATAGTTGAAACTAATTGTCGGTTTTTTTCTTATATATACATCCCGTAAAACAATTCGGAAATATATATCCTCTCTAAAGATCGGAATAATTGAAAGTGCTTGAGGGACTTTCAGCTTGGGATAGCTGGAAGTGAAACAGGCACTCTCGATTATATAATAAGATATATATAGTTATTTAGCTTGATGTTCTTGATTGTTTACCGCTAAGAGCACTATTGGCAGATACATCGCAACCATGGACAATCGTTGCCATAAACCCACTAGATCAAAATAGCCTAATTGAGCTAAAGCGTTAATAGCTGAAAACATCAGGGAAATAACCCACAATCCTAAATATAAACGAGCTGTTTTCATTTGATTCCTTTGCCAATGAAGAGCTGTCAATATTAACGGAACTAGCAACATGCCAACAGTTCCCAAAGCAGAGCCTAGTTGATGCATAATTACCGAAAATTCCCCTCCTACTCCTGGACTAACACTAAACAAACCTGATAAAATACACTGTCCTAAAGCAAAAGATCCCAAACTAACTATAAGCCCAATTCTTAGCTTGACTGGGCTATCAACAAAATAACTGTAAACCCCTGGAAGTGATAGCAACAATAGTAACCCTGTGAGGATTGAGCCATATTTAAACGCCGCTTCAACAGGACTCCCAACTTCTCCTAAATCACTGATGACTTGTCGAAACGTGTGATACTTAGGATAGAATAAGGCTAATAAATAAGGAAGCAAGCCGTCGCAACCTACAAAAAGAATAAGAAACAATGAGCTTTTTTTCCTAATAATAGTCATATTAAAGCCTCCAAAGAATCACTATTTTATGCTCCATTATAAAACTAATCTCTTTCAATTACCAGTATTTTACTGGATGAAATAATACGTGGCATCCCCTATTCTGATTACGTTTGTCTATACTTCTCATTAATTCGCCTTGACTTTACATTGATGTTGATCTATATTAAACATAGCCAACCATCTATATAGGAGGTTTTAACATGAATTACGACCAGCTCTCCCTTGTGCTTAAGGCGATATCCGACCCAAGTAGAATGAAAATTATCGACTTACTTTCAACTACTAGTCTTTGCGCTTGTGATGTTTTAAAACATTTTGACTTTACCCAGCCGACGCTTTCCCATCATATGAAAGTCTTAGAAAAAGCAGGAATTATTTCAGTCAGTAAACAAAGCCAATGGCATCACTACAAACTAAGAGAAGAGTTTATAACAGATTTCATGGACACTATGACCCAACTACTTTCTAATACTGATACAGAATACTTGTGCCAAACTAAAGATACTTTGGACATAGCTAACACTCACCCAGAGAATCAAGCCAATAAGGAGATTATAACTAAATGACATTTGCACTTGAAATTAATAATTTAAAAAAAGTTTATGCAACAGGCGTTGAAGCCCTAAAAGGAATTAACTTAACCGTTGAAGAGGGTGACTTTTACGCCCTCCTAGGACCAAATGGTGCAGGAAAATCAACGACAATCGGGATTATCACCTCTCTTGTTAATAAAACATCTGGTAACGTCAAAGTCTTTGATTATGACCTTGATACAAATTTAGTCCGTGCCAAGCAACAAATCGGGCTAGTTCCTCAAGAATTTAATTTCAACCCCTTTGAAACCGTCCAACAAATCGTGATCAATCAAGCGGGCTATTTCGGTGTACCTCGTAAAGAAGCCATTAAGCGTAGTGAAAAATATTTGAAGCAATCTGGTTTATGGGAAAAACGTGATGTCAGAGCGCGTATGCTTTCTGGTGGTATGAAACGCCGCTTAATGATTGCTCGCGCATTGATGCATGAACCGCGCTTACTAATTTTAGATGAACCCACAGCCGGAGTTGACATTGAACTGAGACGTGAAATGTGGGTTTACTTAAAAGAATTAAACAAAAGTGGGACCACTATTATTCTCACAACTCATTATCTTGAAGAAGCCGAGATGCTTTGTCGCAATATCGGCATTATTCAATCTGGTGAATTAATTGAAAATACCAGTATGAAAACTCTCTTAGCAAAACTGCAATTTGAAACCTTTATTTTTGATTTAGCTCCCTTTGATAAAAAGCCAGAAATTACTGGCTATAAAACCTTCTTTGAAGATGAATTAACTCTCGTTGTTGAGGTAGAACGCAATCAAGGCGTTAACCATCTTTTTGAACAGCTTAGTAACCAAGGAATCGACGTTCTTTCGATGCGTAACAAATCTAATCGCTTAGAGGAACTATTCCTAAAAATAACAGAAGACACACGCCACGTGGAGGAAAAACATGTTTAATCTCTATTTTACAGCTTTAAAAAGCCTAGCAGTCAAAGAAACCAATCGCTACTTACGAATCTGGGTCCAAACCCTCGTTCCACCTGTTATCACTACTTCACTATATTTTGTTATTTTTGGTAATTTAATAGGTGGGAGAATCGGAGAAATGGCAGGATTTTCTTATATGGAGTTCATTGTTCCCGGATTGATTATGATGTCGGTCATCACTAGCTCTTATTCAAATGTTGCTTCCTCTTTTTTCTCTCAGAAGTTTCAGAAAAATATTGAAGAGCTACTAGTGGCTCCAGTACCCACACATGTAATTATTTGGGGCTTTGTTCTCGGTGGACTTGGTAGAAGTATTTTGGTTGGTGCACTTGTTACGATGATTTCGCTCTTTTTTGTACCACTGCATGTCTTTTCATGGTTAATTATTATCGTCACTCTTCTGATGACAGCCATTCTCTTCTCATTGGCTGGTCTACTTAATGGTATTTTTGCCCAATCCTTTGATGACGTATCAATCGTACCAACCTTTGTTCTACAGCCCTTGACGTATCTGGGTGGCGTCTTTTACGCGATTTCTATGCTACCACCAATTTGGCAAGCTGTTTCAAAAGTTAATCCGATTGTTTACATGATTTCTGGATTTCGCTATGGATTTCTTGGAACCATTGACGTGCCAATCATGCTGTCCCTCGGGATTCTCATTCTCTTTATCGTAGTACTTTATGCCGTTTGTTGGCGCTTGATTGAAACAGGACGCGGTCTAAGAAGCTAGAACAATGCATATTTGTGCCGAGAGGACCTCCACCCTATTTTGATGTGGAGGTCCCTCTCGGTTACTATTATATTTTTTGACTACGTCATCAAATAAGCATTTACTATTGATCCACTCCATCATTTCTTCTGCCAATTCATCATTAACTTTCTGGATACCCTGAACAAAAGTGATTTACTTCCACAAGCTGTTAATCCAACTAAACAACATGTAGAATGCAAACATCTTTCACTAAAAATAACAATAGAAACAGCTTAAGTCTTGAAAAAGTAACTTTCAACATTAGGCTATTTTATTAACAAATAATTCGCTTCCGCTTCACGCCTAAACGATTATTTGCCTTCACTTTTTGAATTTTAACAGCTGGATCTGGCAAACGACATCCTTTAGTAGGAAGTGTAATGTCAACTTCACTAATATCTGCTGCAGCTTCCAAAGCTAGCTCTGTCACGTTTGGGCAATAGCTCCCTGTATAGATGATAAACTGATTCATGCTATACCTAATTTCATTTGGCGCTGTGTGAATCTCACGCTTTATTCGGTTTAACAATCCTTCAATTTCGTCTTGAGGTAGCTCTTCATTCGGTTTAAGTCCAAGTGCTTTTCCGAAGGTTAACCAACCAACGTTTTGCAATTTTGAATCCGCCATAGCTAACCATTCTCGCGCCAACTCTAAGGCGAAAGGACTTTCTGCCGCTACTCCAGCGACGATTGTCTCATCAATTGCCGACCAACTACTCTGGCTTAACCATAAAGAAATGTCCTCTTTAGTCATTTCTTGCGGCTTAATCCCAAGGCCTGCCAAATATTGCGCATCTGTATTTCCTGTGGCAAAAAGCGCCATACAAAGCTCCTGGTTTCGCTTAACTTTTTTTAGTAGGTGCTTTTTCAAATCACCAATCTTGACGCCATAACAATTTGCAGGCGCTCCGTGAGTTGTAAAAGTCTTGCGCGTTTGAGCTGTTCCTAACGCTTCTAATTCCATCATTATTTCGGTTACACTCATGGTTTATTAGCTCCATCATTTATTTAGTAGTTGCTCTCTCCTAATCAGTTCGCTTACAACTATTAGTCTAGATTATACCAACTAAAAGATTTTTTTCCTATTTTTTTAAACGATGAAAACTATTTTAATGCCTATCCAAAATTAACACTAGCATTTATATTTTCTTTTAACTTGAAATCAGTGACTTCCAAACCATACTTATGAACGGACCCAATTTCTCTAACCAATAATTTTGATTTTGTCTTAAATACTTAATTTTATCAATCAACTCTTGATCAATTGATGGACGACGCTTCTGCTGCTAGAACAATTTGCGGAATAAAGGCCTGTAATATCAGCACTATGGTCAAAAAGATATGAATTGTTTTTTTCATGATTATCTCCATTTCTTTATTTCTATTAATGTTCATCGCTTCACTATGATTCCAAACACCCTTTGAGCTATCTTTTGTTTCTTGTTCGTAATCACCACTCCTTAATATATACACTCTTTTCATACCTCACTACGCAAACAAATAAAACTAATAAAAATTTTAAGTATTAAGATTATTAATAAACACTCGCTAAAATACATTATACAAATTCTCGTTCATAAAGTTCTTTTTTGATAATCAAACTAAAATTTGCACAGGTATTACAAGATAATTCTGTTATTTATTTCTTTAAATTATTTCATAAATGATGAAGTAATTTTACAAGTCCACTTACTTAGTCAGCTACTCATAACAGTTTCGTCGATTATTAATAAGCCTCTCCCCTCACTATTAAGTGTTGTCAATGATACCAATACACTCGAGATGCCAGAATTAAAAGCCATACGCGTCTCTTCTCGTTTAAACTCCACTATAGACAGGCTGACATTAGATTAATGCTAGTGATATAGTCATGCTACTAATTGAGAACTCCTTATTAGCACACTTAACTCCCTTTATTTTACTAAGTTGTTACGACAGTTCAATACGGAAAATAAAAGCCTCTTAATATCTTCTTCCACTATCAGATTTGTCTTGTCACACTAAAGTGAAAATCATCTAGCAACTTACTTAGCAAACACAATTTTAGATAAGGATATAACGTTAACAGAAAAGTTTTGATAATGATGATAATACGTCATAAAAATAAGCTATAACAGCTTATTTTCAAAAGAAATTTTCCCACATACCCTAATTTCATTGTAATTGGTTTCTATTTTTTACTAATAAAATTTCATCATGACTTGACATCTACAAAGCTATGCGTAACTATTAATTAATACATCACTAATAAAAAATGAGTAAGCAATTCATGACAATTCCTTAAAAAGTTTACAAATTGAACTAAAAGGACTGATTTAAACTGCTAAAAAGAATAAAGAAATTATTTGGACAGAAGAAACAGAAAGAACAGGATATATTATCAAACAACAGTGAGAATAGGAAGACTGGTCACGGAGAGCCTGACTATCCAGAGCCTTTTGGGTATAAAACTGGTTGGTATGCGATTGAAAATGAAACACCTGAGTCAGTCATCGAGAAACTAAAATTAACTGTCCTTGGACGTTCAAACTGGAAAGAGTCAGATCAAGTCTATAATACAAGCAAGGTGTTTATTTCTCCTATAGTAGATGGATATGTTCTAGTGATTGACTTACTAGAGGAAATTAATGAAGACATTGAAGTGATCAAGCAACATGCCCACTTATTTGAAGAACTACTTTTTTTTGGCAACCATCGGGTAGCTGACTTTTATGCTTGGATAAAATTTGTAGATCATAAGCTTATTCGTGGTGTTTGGTCCATTGAAGGTGAGGTGAGCTGACTTGGTTGGAGGGAGAACCAACTAAAGAAGAACAAGAAATCGGGGTAGCTAATCTCCGAATTAGTGAGGATTCGCAAGAGGATGACCTGATCTTAGATGAAGATATTGTAATGGAGCTTGCCAAGTCATGGGGAAATGATACTATGTTTTCACAAAATAACTACGAAAAATCACTAGGATTTATTTGTCAGTTCCACTCTTAGCAAACGACAGTTATGCGGCAGCATCTCTAATAGTCGAGAATCGAAAGTCGTCATATAGCTAACTTGAGCTTCAGTAATAGGAATAATCAGTTGTACTAAAGAAAAGAGGGATTAACATGACCAATAGTAACCAAAATAAGAAAATATTAGTCTTGGGCTCTCAAGGAAATCTAGGTACCCAAATTGTGAATGAACTGAACAGTCGTTTCTACAATAACGTGATCTCATGGACTCGAAAAGAAGCCGATCTTAGAGATTTTATTAGTGTTGAGAAAAAAATAAAGCAACTATCCCCTTCAATTATTATTAATACGGTTGCTTACAATAATGTTGATGGCTGTGAAACAACTCTCGCAGAACAAAAACAAGCGATTTCTCTTAATATCAGATTAGTCACTTGTTTATCACAAATTTGTAAGGAGATAAACTGCAAATTGATTCAATTTTCATCAAACTACGTATTTTCTGGTGAGAAATCAGCTTATAAAGAGCATGACTCAACAACTCCTATTAATTTTTATGGACTCACTAAGCAAATAGGAGAAGAGGCCCTCCTATCCTATGCTGAAGCAGGTTTAGATGGGCTTCTAATTCGAGTGGCCAATTTATTTGGTCCATTAGGTAGTGGGCATTCGTCTAAACCAAGCTTTTTTGATGCTATCTTAACTGCTTCAAAAAATAAAAATAGTTTAGATATTGTGGATGATGAAATATGCTGCTTCACTTACACTAAAGATGTTGCACGCTATGTCTTAGATCTAATTGAACACCCCGATAATCTACAAGGGATATACCATATTGTCAATACTGGCGCTGTCACCTGGTTTGAAGCAGCCAATATTTTCTTAAAAAAAATTAATAGTAACACTCAGATAAATCCTATTTCAGGAGAACAATTAAAGCGGCCAGCTGCGCGCCCTAAATCTGCCGTCTTAGTGGATACAAAAAAGATTAGATATATGCGATCTTTTGAAGAGGCTCTTGATGATTACCTATCAACGCTGTCATAAATTCTTTTAGAGTATGTTCCCCCCTTAACTACAGCCATTATTCGTAGTTAAGGGGGTTTTAAACCTATTTATTATAATGATAGTCCTTATTTAAACTCTAGCTCATTATTAAAATAGCCAGTGTCTTCTCTAATTCCATAATAAAAGGATAAAGGAGTAACACGAATGTTCTTAATTAATCAACTCTCATTATCCTCAACTATCTTAACTATTTCCGCATAGCGACTCGGCTCGCTCCCAAACCGCCCCACTAAAACACCATCAATAACTGGATTGCTCATCATTAGCTTCGTATTTTCAGGACTAACAGAACCACCGTAAATAATTCTTATTTTTTCAACCTCTTCTTGTCCAAAATACTTCTTTAATGTCATCCGAATTCCTGTAGCGATTTCATGGATATGCAAATAATTAGACGCATAAGATTTTCCAACCGCCCAGTATGGCGTGTAGGCAATCACAATGTTTTTTAACTCCTCACTTGCTACACCAAAAAGCCCATTAAATAATTGTCGTTCAATTTTCTGCAAAACATTGAAAACCACTTCTGTTTTTTCAATCTCACCTACACATAAAATCGGAGTGACTCCTTGACTTAATGTCAGTAAAAGCTTTTGATTAATCGTTTCATCTGTCTCGCCAAACAACAAGCGACGTTCCCAGTGACCAAGCTCAACAAATTTTCCGCCGATATCCACTAAAGATTCTATAGAATATTCGCCAGACAGTTCACCTTTTTCAATCGTAGCGATATTCTGTGCGCCAACGTCAATAGTCGTTCCTTTCGTCACTTCCGCTACAGACGTAATCGTCCCCATCGAAGGTAAAATGACTGTTTCAACTCTTTGACTTGTTTTTAAACTACTAACCAGTTCTTTTGAAAAATTAATAGCGTCTTGATTTTTATTTTGTCTCATTGCCCAATTCATCACAACTATAGGCTTTCTCATCAGATTCACCTCGTTTTAATGGTTAAAATTTGTTCTAATATGGTTCTGAAGTTTTGCGGCTCATGCCCAAATCGGCCAATAAATAACCCATCGACATCCTTTCCAGAAACTAGCTCAGTCGCATTATCCTTAGAAACTGATCCACCATAAATCAAGCGTATATTATTAGCGATCTCTTGCCCAAAACGATCTCTTAAAACCTCTCTAATTACGCCATGATTCTCGTGAACTAAAGCCACTGGTGCTGCTTCAGTTTTCCCTATGGCCCAGCCTGGTTCGTAGGCCAGAATAATATCTTGTGTGACATTTAGTGAAATAGAGCCAAAATAACGATCTAATTGCTCTTTCATGTAGGTTTTAAAATTAGCTCGTCTGAGCAGTTTGTCTTCAGAGCCTACACAAATTAATGGGAGCAACTGCTCTTTTAGAGTCAATTCTATTTTTTTATTAATTAATTCTGCCGTCTCTCCAAATAGAGTGAGTCTCTCATAATGACCAATCTCAACCAAACTTCCACCACAATCAATCAATGACTCGATTGAATATTCACCAGTATAGGCACCATTTATTTCAGGAGCAATATTTTGGGAACCATATTTAATAGAAGTATCTTTAAAACTATTTCTAGCAACATGCAAATTTCCCATACTTGGAAATAAGTAAACATCGATTTTAGCCAAATCGGTAACAGAACCTAATTCACCCTTTAATTGCTCGAATAACTTTTCTGATAGTGTTTCCTTATTAATGTAATTTTTTAAATTCATCGCGATGATTGGTCGTCTCATAACTATCCCTCTTTGATCATTATTTTTTCCCCTACTTTAATAGGTGATAATGTTACAGGCTCAATATAAAGCGTACCTGGTAATTTATTTTGTTCACTTGTTTCCACTTTAATCGTAAAATGACCAATTTCTCGAATATTAGTATTTACCAACGTACCAACATCAGTGATTTTAAAAACAGAGTCCCCAATGACTAGTGAATCCCCTAATCGTATCTCTTCATGAAGGACAATACTTGAAACCATTAAGCTGTAATTTTTTATTTGAGTCATAACAGTCTCTACAGGAAATATTAAAATAATCCCTTCACTTAAAAAATCTTGATACCTGTTTCCAACTTCAACCACTTCACATGTCAATTTTATTTTTTCAGACACCATCGTTTCCTCCTCGTATAATAAGGTTATCAGATTTATTCTGATAGTTCCTTTTCATCCCCATAAGGGGTATGATTATTTCGTACAGATAGAGGTCGTAGTATTCCTCCTTGAAGTTTTGTCT